>NZ_JBEZHQ010000011.1:0-222539 GCF_040650675.1 Streptomyces sp. NPDC048637 | reverse complement strand
GCCGGAGGGGCCTGGTGTGTGGACGTAAAGCGAAGCAGTCCACACACCAGGCCCCGGAGGCCCGTCACCGCACCCACAGCCCCGCGCAGCGGACCGGCCCGCCGCCAGGCGCAACGGCGAGAAGCCCCCACGGCGGGAAAGCCAAAAAGGTTGGGCCGAGGCAAAGCGCAGCGGAACGGCGAGCAGCCCCCACGGCGGGAAAGCCAAAAACGTGGGAAGCCTAAGAAATTTTCGCTAGACGGCCCACAAGATCCGCGAACATCCCATCTGCGGGTTCGTTGGCCAGTATTTGGCGGACCACGTCCGCCATCCGCTCGTCGTAGGCGGCGCTCACCGCCGCCAGCGCCGCGAAGTCGTGGACCAGCTGCCGTTCCAGCTCGGCGCGTGGGACGCGTCGTCCGTCCAGCCACAGCAGTGCGGTGGTCTCGGCCAGCGAGACCCAGGAGCGGACGACCAACTCCAGCCGCGGGGCGGGGTCGGGGATGCCGAGATGGGCCAGGATCTGCTCGTAGGCGGCCTGCCGGACCCTGTCGATCATCGCGCCGGTGTGGGTCGAGCCGATGGCCGGGCCGCCGCGCATCAGCGCCGAGAAGCCGGGGCCGTGTTCCGCCACGAAGTCGAAGAACCGCTCCATGACCCGCAACAGGCGGGCGCCGAGCGGGCCTTCGTGCGGTTCCACGAACCGGGCGGTGAGCTCCTCGGCGGCCCGTCGCAGCGCGGCCTCGTACAGCTGCTGCTTGCCCGGGAAGTAGTGGTAGATGAGCGGCCGGGAAATACCGGCCGCCTCGGCGACCTCGTCGATCGACACATCCTCCGGGGAACGGTGGCTGAAGAGGTCGAGTGCGACGGCGATCAGTTGCTCACGCCGCTCCTCGACACCCATCCTGCGGCGCGTCCCGGTCGTCATACGGTCACCCTAACGACCTGGGACGCGGCACGGAATCGCCGGTGGAATCACAGATCGAGCACAAGGCGCCCACCACGGGCCCGGGAGACACAGATCAGCAGCGAGTCCGTGCGCTCGGCGTCCGTCAGCAGGTCATCGCGGTGGTCCACCTCGCCGGACAGCACCCGCTGTTGGCAGGTGCCGCAGAACCCGCGCTCGCAGGAGTAGGGCAGATCGGGCAGCGCCTGGTCGCGGATCGCCCGCAGCACACTGGTGTCCGCGGGCACCGCGACCGTACGGCCGGTGCGGCGCAGCTCGACCTCGAACGGCGCGTTCCCGCCCGCCGGGGCGGGGGTGGCCGCCTTGAACCGCTCGGTGGTGAACCGCTCGGTGGTGAACCGCTCGGTGTGCAGGGTCAGCCCCTCGGTGACGGCCGGCAGCAGTGCCGCGACCGCGTCCCTCAGCGGCTCGGGACCACAGCAGTAGACGGCCGCCTGTGGTGGCGCACCGGCGAGCACCGCCGCCAGATCGGGCCGTCCGTCCTCGTCCTCGGCGACCACCGTCAGCCGGTCGCCGCCGACGTCCGCCAGTTCCCCGAGTTCCGCGAGGAACGGCATCGAGGCCCGTGACCGCCCGCAGTACAGCAGCTGCCACGGCCGGCCCGCCCGCTCGGCCTGCCGCACCATCGGCAGGAGGGGGGTGATGCCGATACCGCCCGCGAGGAAGACATAGGCGGGGCTGTCCCGGAGCGGGAAGCGGTTGCGGGGGCCGCGGACCTCGACGACCGTCCCCTCGTGCAGCCGCTCGTGCACCTCGCGCGAGCCGCCCCGGCCGTCCTCGATCAGCCGGGCGGCGATGGTGTAGGAATCGGGGCTCGCGGGCTCCCCGCACAGTGAGTACTGGCGTACGGCTCCCGAGGGCAGCACCAGATCGAGGTGTGCTCCCGGTTCCCAGTCCGGGAGCTCCTCGCCGGCGAGGCGCAGCCGGACCACGCCCTCGGCCTCCTCCGTACGCTCCACCACCGTCAACTGCCGGGTCTCCGCCGCCTTGCGGCCCTGCCCGGAGACCGGGTGCTCCAGGGCGGGCAGCGGCCACAGGGGGGACGCCTGGATGCGTCGGCGCAGTGCCCGGCGGGTGGCCAGTGCCGCTGCGGCGACCACCACGACGGTGCGTACGCGGGGTGTCCGGGGCATCTCAGGCGCCTCCGGTGGTACGGGCCTCGGCCGCGGTCGCGGCGGGGGAGCCGGCGAGATAGGCCAGGGCCTGTTCGGTGCTGCCGTGCCGGGAGGGGTGGTAGGTGCGGCTGAGGTACTGCGGGATGGAGCGGGCCATGGCCCCGGTCGTCGGCAGCACGCCCCGCCGTCCGGCGCGGACGAACTCCGGGAAGCTTGCCTTTCCATCGGCCAACGACGGGTCGTGCGCCAGGAAGAAGCGGGTGCCGCGCTGCCACAGGAACACCAGCGCGGTGAACGCCGTGGCCCAGGTGCGGACCCGCCGCCGGTAGCCGCCGTCCAGATGGACGAAGAGATCGAAGGCCACCGAGCGGTGCTCGACCTCCTCCGCGCCGTGCCAGCGCAGCAGATCCAGCATCGTCGGATCGGCGCCCTTCGCGTCCAGCGCCCGGGCGTTGAGCACCCAGTCGCCGAGGAACGCGGTGTAATGCTCGATGGCGGCGATCAGCGCGACCCGCTCCAGCAGCCACCACCGCCGGGCCCGGCCCGGCGGCAGGGTGCGGTCGCCGAGCAGCTTCTCGAAGAGCCAGTCGACCTGTGCGGTGTACGGAGCCGGGTCCAGCCCCTGCTCCTTGAGGTGCGGCAACACCGCATCGTGCGCCTGCGAGTGCATCGCCTCCTGGCCGATGAACCCGATCACGTCCTCCCGCAGGCGGGGGTCGCGGATGTCCGGCAGCACCTGCTTGTAGACGTGCACGAACCAGCGCTCGCCGGCCGGCAGCAGCAGATGCAGGACGTTGATGGTGTGGGTGCTGAACGGGTCGCCCGGTATCCAGTGCAGCGGGGTGTCCGCCCAGTCGAAGGCGACGTTGCGGGCCTTCAGCGGGGTGTGCTCGGACGCGGCCGGCTGGGGCCGCAACGAGGCCGTATTAGACATGGCGTCAATGTACTGGCGGGTAAGGAATGCCGGTACCCCTCGGGCGGGGAAACCTCAGGGGGCGGGCCGGGAGTCCGTGGGGCGCTCCTCGTCACCGGCGAGCACCCGGTCGAGATCCCTCACCGGTCGCAGTGCCCCCAGCAGCGCGCCGACACACATCTCCCGCAACTCGGTGCGGCTGAACCTCTGATGCGTCAGCCAGTCCACGCAGAGCGTGCGGACGAACACCAGCCAGCTCATCAGCACCGCCGGCACCAGCTCCCCGGGGCCGTCGCCGAGCCCGGTGGAGTCGAGCAGCCGTCGTCGCAGCTCGGCCAGTTCGCCGGTGATGACGGTCTGGATCACCGGGTCGCCGGCGAGCACGCGGTTCGCCGCGAGCACCGTGTTCCGGTTCGCGGCGAAGTAGTCGATGTGCGCGTCGAGTCCGGCGCGCAGCTGCTCGTGCACGGGACGGGCCGGATCGAGTTCCGTGTGGGTCAGCAGGCGGTCCGCGGCCTGTTGGTAGACCGCGGCGAACAGGTCGCGCTTGTTCGGGAAGTAGCGGTACAGCAGGGCCCGGGAGATGCCGGCCCGTTCGGCGACCTCCTCCATGAACACCTCGTCGTACGGCTTCGCGGCGAAGAGCTGTGCTCCGGTGTCGAGCAGCTGGCTGCGGCGCTCGGCGGGGGCGAGTCTGCGGCGTGTGGTCATGGTCGCCAGGTTACTTGACACCTGTCTACTAGCGGCCGTACGTTCCCGTTAGTAGACAGGCATCTACTAGCGGGGAGCGGGGTGGCCGGACCGTGGCCGGACTTCTCAAGTGGCTGGCGCTGGCGATGGGGGCCGCCTGTGTGGCGATCGGCGCGTTCCACTTCGTGCTCGGCATCGACTCGGTGCCGGGGGAGGGCTCGGCGGGTGCCACGGTCGACAGCCGGGAGCGGTACTACGGGGCGGTCTTCCTCGGCTACGGCCTCGCCTGGATCTGGGCGGCACGGCAGTCGCCGATCCCGGCCACGGCGGTGCGGTGGCTCGCCGGCACCTTCCTGCTCGGCGGCATCGGCCGGCTGCTGTCGATGGCCGTCCACGGACCGCCGCAGTGGTTCCAGACCGCCCTGACGATCCTCGAACTCGCCCTGCCGCCACTGTACTTCTGGCTGGCCGCCGCCGATGAACGGGCGGCGGCCCGGCCCGCGCCACCCTGATCCGAACGACCCGCCCCGCCTCCGCCGGACAGCCGTACCGGAGCGCCCCGGCTCGGCCGGACACCTCCTACCGGAGCGCCTCGGCCTGCAACTCCTCCAGCAGGTTCCGGCTGGCGACGGTGAACGGGTGGTCGGCGCCCAGGCCGCGTGCGCGCCGGGCGACGACGTCCGTCATCGTCTCGACGCCGTTACCCGGACTCCCGAGCGCCGACTGCGTCCGCGCGAGCAATTGCCGGGCCGCGAGGGTCAGCGGGTAGTCCGGACCGAAGCGCCGTAGGTATGCGTCGACGACCCAGCGGACCTCCGCGTCGGCGGCGGCAAAGTCCCTCAGGACGTACAGCGCCCTGGCGTGGTTGTGACGAGCCCCGAGCGTGATCGTGTGGTCGGGGCCCAGATGCCGGGCGCAGTCCTGCGGGAGCGAAAGCGGAGCATCGGGGTCGTCTTCGGCGGTGAGTTCCTCGGCGTTCAGCAGCACCAGCAGCCCGGAACGGGACCGTAGCGTCAGCGGATGCCAGGGCCCCAGCGCCGCCCGGCGGTGTGCCACGGTGGAACGGGCCAGCGCGAGCGCTTCCTCGCGGCGGCCGAGATTTCCGAGCACGAGCTGAAGGCCGTGACAGGTGTCAAGGGTGTCCGGATCGCCGGGCCCGAAGCGCCGCTCCTGTGCGGCGCGTACGCGGAGCAAAAGCTCCTCGGCCTCGGTGTACCGCCCCAGCCGGAACAGTGCCCGGCCCGCGCGCGACCACGCCGCGAGGACGAGGCGGTGTTCGGCGCCCAGCCCGCGTTCCCCCGTCTCGGCGGCTGACCGGGCGATCTCCCAGGTGGACGGATAGTCGCCGGTGCGATGGCGGGCCACCGCCAGCCGGATCGCGGTCGCCAGCGCCTCCTCGTTCTCCGGTGAGCCGTTCACTCGTCGTAGCAATGCCAGCGCGTGCGGAGCTAGCAGTCGCAGCTGCGGATCGTCCGGCCCCGCGTCCGGGACGGCGGGCACGGCCGCGTCGAGCAACCGGACCGCGGTGCGGTCGAGGGTGGGGAGAGCGGTGGCGGGTGTTCCCGCGGCGACGCTGTCGAGGAGTACGCCGTGCGTGTGCATACAACGCTCCCCGGCATCCACCAGTTCGGTCAGCGAGTGGTCGAGGAGCGCGCGCAACGCGGACTCGGAACGGCCGTGCGGCAGCACGTCGTTGATCTCCGGCCGGTTGAGCACGGACAGCGGCAGGGGTTCGGGGGCGAAGCGGGCCAGGAGGCGCAGCAGCGCCACGGCCTCGGGCAGTCCGCGGGCCTCGAACGCGTCGAGGGTCAACTGCCAGGTTCTGCCGACCAGATGCCGGGCGTCTTTGTCCGCCAAGATGTCCGCTCCTTGATCGATGAGGCCGAGGTCCAGCAGGCCCGGCCGGGTGTCCCGAGCCCCGGTCCCGACTTCCCGGCCGGTGTCGTTCGCGTCGTGGTCCGTGGCTTCGAGATGACGGCCGTAGGCATCCATGGTCCATGGGTCGATCACCTGATGTGCGAGGAATCCGCCGGCGAGGGTGAGCGCCAGCGGTAGTTGTCCCAGCCGGTCCGCGACCTGGGCCGCCTGCTCCATCGTGCCGCGGTGCGGGGCGAGGTCACACAGTACTCGGGCGGCGTCCGCACGCGGCAGTACGCCGATGTGCTGCAGCCGGGCGCCAGGCCACCAGTGCGCCCCGGCCCGGCGGGTGGTGACGAGGACGGTGCCGCGTGTGCTCGACCGCAGCCAGCTCCCGTCCCTCAGGATCGCGGGATCGTCGGCGTTGTCCAGCACCAGCAGCCAGGGCTCGGCCGACCGGTCCAGCGACTCCCAGACCATGTCGGCCGCCGGCCGCAACCCGTTGCGCGCGGCGAGCAGCTCACCCCCGCAGGCGCCGCGGTCGGCCGCCACCGCGAGCATTCCCGCACGCAGACTTGCCTGGTCCGAGGCGTTCACCCACAGGCCAACGGTTCCGCCGCCGACGGTTGCGTCGTGGAAGAGCGCGTACGCCACGGCCGTTTTGCCGCATCCGCCCATGCCGTGCAGCACATGGATCCGTTTGCGCCGGCCGGACTCGATACTCTCGCGCAGACGCGTCATCACCTCCGCGCGGTCGCGCAGCACCACGGGTGCCCGTCCCACCGCCGGGCGGCGCACCGAGTCCGGTCCTGCCGTGCCGGGGTAGCCGCCGCACCGTTGACCATGGTGATGGTGCTCCGTGATGTGCTGGTCGCCGGTCGCCTGATAGATGCGGCCCGCGCCCTCGGCATGAGCGTCCAGCGCGCCGGTCACCGTTCGGTGCTGCGCTGGTCTTGTCGGGTTGGGCGGGCCGGTGCCCGTCCCGGAGCCGATGCGTGCCGGACACCGGCCGTCTGTGAGGTGACGGAAGTTGGCAGTGCGGTCTGCGCGAGTGATGCGGTTCCTGTATCCACGACTCCTCCGGAAAGTCCGTCCGGCGATAATCCGGTCAGTCCCTGTACCGCCGAAATAATCGGCTGACTTACTACTGGCGCCGTCAGTGCTATGTCGATTACTGGTCAGGCATCAAGCACCTGCTTGTGCGGATGTGGCAAGAAAGCGCTCCTGGTTCGGGCGAAAATTGCCAGAGGCATGTGCCATTCGGGTCTCATGCGGGCAACTCCACTCGTGCCGTTGGCTGTTCGCACTATAGTCGCTCGTGCACTCGCGATGCCGTGACCGAAGAAGGAGGATCGCCATGGCCAGGCCCTGGGAAGCGGATCCGACCGCCGGATTCAAGAGGAGGCTCGGGGAATCGCCGCAGGCCTTAGGGGTCACGACCGACGGCCCCGACTGCCCGGATATCTGGGAGTTGGACAACGGTGATGTCGCGGTCATCGGCCGCGACCTCACGGAGCCGCTGGGCGGCTGCCTGCCGAGTGGGGTGTCGATCGGGCCGGACGAACGGCTCGTGGTGATTCCCAGAAAGATGATCGTCGCAGCGAAGGCGGATATCCCAGGTGTTTGACTCGTTCCCGGACGGAGTTCCCGAAAGGCTCGACCGCCCGAAGTATCACGAAGAGTTCTACCGGGCCTTCGAGAGTGGGATTGAATATTTCAGAAAGATCGAACGCGGACAGCATTTCCAGGAGCCGGGATTTGCCAGCTATGACGCGTTCGCGGCCGGCGACTGGAACCGCGCGCTGACGCTGGTCGAGGAAAAGCGGGAGGCCTATGGTCAGCAGTTCCGGAAGGCGGCCGAGCTCGGCGTCGAACAACGCCGTGTAAGGGTCGTGGAATTCCCGGTCACCCCCTATGTGCAATGGGAAATGCACGTCCTCCGGCTCCGGGTCGAACTGGGCGAATCCATCAGGGTTCTCGACGCCCGCCGCATCGAGGAGATCGAGAAGGCGAACCCCGTCCCCGAGGTGGTCATCCTCGGCGAATCCGTGATGTACGGAGTCTGCTACGACGCCGACGGCAAAGCGGCCGGCGCCAACCGCTTCTCCGATCCCGCGCTCATCGCGGAAACCATCTCCGGCTTCGACGCGCTCTACGAGCGCGCCGAGTCGTTTCACGCCTTCTTCGACCGCGAGATCAAGCCCCTCCCGGCTCCCCGCGTGGACGGCTGAAGCAGACCGGAGGCGAGGAGCGACGGCCGGCGTGCGCCATGCCGTGCCGCCGCCCTCGCCCACTTCCGCAGGGCCCGGGAAACCGGAACCGACCCGCATCCGCCTCAGCCCAGCGCCTCGATCCGCCGGCCGTTCGCCAGCCGGCCCGTCAGCTCTGCGCGGTCGCCCGCCTTCGCCGGGACCGCCAGCAGTCGTCCGGTCACCTGGCCACGGGCCCCGCCGGTCGCCGTGACCGAGGTGACCTGGCTGCTGCCCGCCGCGAGCAGCCACCACCGTTTGTCGGTGGCCTTCCACAGCACCCCGGCCAGCACCCGCGGCGCCCGCGGCCCGCAGGCAGTGCCGCCCTCGGCGCGCGCTGCGACCGCGCCCGCTGTGTACGGCTGCCCGCTCGGTGCCGGCGTCTGGATCTGCGCCATCGTCCGGCTGCCCGGTCCGCGCCAGGTCTCGGCGCGGGTGCACAGCCAGGCCGCGCTGCCCGCGCCCCCGGGCAGCGGCTGCCGGGCGAACTCCCAGGAGTTGACCGTACGGACCCCCTGGCCGCGCACCACGGCCAGCTGGCAGGCCGTACGCGCCCACGCCGTCCGGGCCTTCGGGGCGGTCACCTCGCCCGGCTTGCGCGGGCTGCCGTACGTCAGCCGTGCCGGGACCAGTTCCCCGAGGTCGGTCAGCAGCCGGCCGCCCATCCGCAGCGCCGGCCAGGTCGTGCACTGCGCGGTGGGCTGCGCCGTGGGCACCGGATCGGTCACCCCGCCCGCCCCCACCGCCACCGGCTGCTCCACCGCCTCCGGCTTGACCAGATCGACCAGCCGCGCCGACTTCACCCAAGGGGCGGTCAGATAGCGCACATTGCCCTGCGTACGGCTCACCACCAGCGCACTCGCCGAAGCCGCCACCGCGCCGTCCGTACGCGCGAAGTCCAGCGCCGCGCCCGTGCCGTCGCTCTGCCCCTCGCCGTCCGCCGCCTCCGCGTAGCGCACCACCCGCAGCCCGTCGTGGAGGAGCACCACCACGGCGTGGTTCACCACCCCCGCGAACAGCAGTTGGGCCGGACCGGCCGCCGGTCCGGCCGGGGTGCCGGGGGTCGCCGAGACCTGCACCCCGGCCCCGGGCCTGGCCCACACGGCCAGCGCCCGCCGCAGCAGCGCCCGGTCATGGACCCGGTCGCCGCGGGCGGGCCAGGCCGAGAAGTCCTGCCGGGCGGCGCCTCTCCAGGCGGACGCGGAGGTCACCGCCAGCTTGCCCGGGTCCAGGGCCGCTTCGGCCGAGGCGTTCTGCGCGTAGGGCGGGGCGGCGGCGCCGTCCGGGCCCCAGCCCTCGCCCGGCAGCCCCAGCAGCGCCCCGCACACCAGCACGGCCACGCCCGCCGCCAGCACCGCCCGGCCGTGCTGCCGCCGCCGGATCAGATCCGTCGGCCTGGCCTGCAGCGCACAGGGGTCGAACTCCGCCGACTCCAGCAGCGACCGGTCCCGGCTGCCGGCCGGTGTCGCGGCCCGCTCCGCCTCGTCCAGTGCCTCACGGGGGTCGTCCACCCCGGCCGCCTCCAGGACCCGCCGGGTCTCCGGTGCGCTCAGCCGCTCCAGATCGCGCAGCACGAACGCCGCCCGGCCCGGCCCGGACAGCGCCGACAGCGCCTGGTCCAGCGCCAGTTCGTCGGCGCCACCGGAGCGCGGGAAGAGCCGCAGGCCCCACACCTGGGGGAGCAGCGGCGGCAGCGGCAGCCACCGGCGTACCCGCCCGCCGGCCAGGGCGGCCCGCAGGACCCGCAGCCGGACGAAGGCATAGCCGGGGTCGATCGCCGCGTCCGCGCCGGTGCGCTGGGCGGGCAGACCGAGCCCGCAGGTGGAAGTGCGCTGTCGCGGCAGGATCCGCTGCACCACTCCATGGGCGGCCAGCACCCGGCGGCTGCGGCCCTGGCCGGGCGGCAGTACGAGGTAGGCCAGCCGGACCAGCCGGGGGTAGTGCTCCACCAGCGCCGCCTCGGCCTGCTCGACGTCGATGACGTCACCGAAGTCCTCAAGGCTGCCGGGGGAGGTGCGCTCCGGACGCCGGGGTGTCGCCTGCTGCTGTTTCTGCTGCTGCTTCACGTTCGGTGAAACGAGTGAATCCTGTGATGGTCACCGGCCCTCCCGGCACCCCGAGGGGGCCGGGAGGGCCGGTGACGGGCTGCCGGGACCGGCGGCTTCAGCGCTGCAGGTCGAACTCGCCGTCCCGTGCGCCGAGGACGAAGGCCCGCCACTCCGCCTCGGTGTAGCGCAGCACCACATCGGGGTCCGTGGAGTTGCGCATGGCCACCGCGCCCCGCTCCAGGAAGGCGATCTCCACGGCCTCCTCGGCGTCGCCGGGGGCGCGCTGCCAGGTGGCGTCGGAGATGTCGAGGGCGTAGAGCCACTCCTTCTCAGCTGCGGCACTCATACCGTGATCCCCTCGCTCGTGGTCCGTTCCCGGGTCAGCGTACGCGGCGCTCAGGCGAGCTTCCAGCGGCGGAAAGCGGCCGTCCCGCCGTCCCCGGTGGCCGAGTTGGCGGCGGACTGGTGCAGCCCGGTGTCCTGCCGGGCGGCGGCGCCGGGGACGGTGACGGTGGCGATTTCGCGCCAGGTCGCGCCGTCGTCGGTGGAGCAGGATCCGGTGTAGATACCGGAGGTGCCGCTGTCCTTGCCGCGGGTCAGGCGGAGCAGTACGGGCGCGGTGATGCCGGTGAGCCGCCGGTAGGTGTCCAGGGTGCCGTCGCCGCCGGCGTCGTAGGACAGCACCACGCCGTTGGCGGGCGTCACGGACAGGTTGAGGAAGCCGAGGGCGTCCGCCGGGCCGGGGGCGGCGGTGAGGCGGTTGCGGACGATGAGGCCGGCGCGGGCCCAGGGTCCGGTCGGGTCCTGGGCGGTCACTTCGACGGTGACCGAGCCGCCGGCGGTGAGGGCGCCCGGCCGGTAGACCGCGCCGAACTCGGCGGTGGCCTTCCACAGGTCCGCGCCCGCGCCATGGAGGGCGAAACGGTCGTCCAACTGGCCGAAAACCGCCGCATTGGTGGTGACCGTCCGCAGCGCCGGGTCCAGCGGCCCCGCCACGAACAGGGTGCCGTGCCGCGTCGTACGGACCCGCGGTGCGCCCTGCGGGCCGTAGTCGACGGTGAGGTCGTAGGGGAGGGGGTGCAGCGGGGCCTTGAGGGGGCCGGCCGGGGCGGTGACCCGCCAGCGGGCCCGGCCGGTGCCGCCGGGCGGGAGCGACGGCAGCGACACCGGACCCGGGGCGGTGGCGTCGACACCGGTCAGGGCGAAGTCCACCCGGCCGGTCGCCCGCAGCCCGTTGACATTGCGCAGCGCCGCGGTGACCGTGGCGCGGCCGCCCGGCGGCAGCGCGGCCGGGTCCGCGGTGACCGTGACGGTGCCCTGGTAGGGAGCCTTGGCGAGGGTGTCGTGGACCCGCCGCGCGGTGCGGTACGCGTCGGCCGTCGGGCGCAGCGGATGGCTGGTGCGGGCGCGGGTCCAGGGCTCTTCCATGGCGTACCAGTCGAAGGTCTTCGGCGGCCGGTCCGCCGCCAGGGCGTCCGCGAGCTCGTCCAGGTACGCCTGCCACTGCGGGAGATGGACCTCGCCGATCAGGCCGTGCCAGTCGCGGTTGGCGTAGTTGGCGAGCGAGCCGCCGTCGGCAGTGGCCCGGTCCGCCCAGGTGGTGATCAGTGCGCGGGCGCTGTGCTCCAGCCGCGCCGCCTCCTCGGCGCCCGTCGCCATGGCCCGGGCGTCCGCCAGCCACGGCCCCAGCAGGAAGTGCCGGTGGGCGCCGGTGACCTCCTCGCTGAGCCGCATCAGCCGCAGCCACAGCCCGGACAGCGCACGGAAGGTGTCCCGGTCCTTGTGCCGGTAGGCGTCCTGGAGCTGCCCGATCAGCTGCCAGGACCGGTTGGCCAGCGCCTGCCGGGCGGCGTCCGTCAGATCGTGGCGGTAGGCGTCGCTGCCGCGCAGCGCGGGGCGGACCGCGAGCAGCGCGGCGAACGCGGTGTCGAAGGCCGCCGGGTCGAAGGCGGGGGTGTGGGTGGCGTAGACGGTGCCGGAGCGGGCGGCCAGGTCCGGGCGGGCGGCGAACACCGAGTCGTGCGGGCGGCCGTCCTTGCTGGAGATCTCGTACGCGCTGGTGCGCAGCGCGGCGAACGCGGCGCGGGCGTGGTCGTCGCGGGCGCCGTAGCGGAGGTCGGCATAGCCGTCGAACCATGCGGTGCGGTCCACCGGGCGCTCCCGCCAGGCCAGTTCACCGAACAGCTCGAACGCCGCCGGGTCGCGTTCGGCGGCCTCCGGCATGTACGCGGTCCCGACGAGCCTGCTGCCCGGCCTGTCGCGCCAGGCCGTGAAGCGCTCGGCCCAGATGTGGGTCTTGGCGCCGAGGGTGGTGCGGCCGCCGAAGTTGGGGATGGAGCCGAAGGCGTACGGCACCCCGCCCCAGTCCCGTTCCCGGTCGGTGACCGTGTCCAGGTCGCTGAGGCCGTCCACGATCAGCATCCGGTCGTGGTCGACGGCGTCCAGCAGATCGCGCCGCGGGTTCCCCTGCCAGCCCAGGATCACCCAGGTCGCCCCGGGGCGGGCGGTGCGCAGCGCCGTCTCCACCGCGCGGGCGGCGGCCGGCACCGGTACGTCACCGGGGTCGCCGCCCTCGTGCAGCAGATCCATCTTGAAGTGGTCGGCGGGGCCGAGGAGTTGCTCCTGGTGTCGGTAGAAGGCGGCGGCCACGGCGGTGAAGACGCCGGTGCGCGGATCGAGCCAGTCGGGGCGCTTGAGGCCCGACCAGGTGCCCTGCGGGACGGTCCTGGCCCCGGGGTTGCGGGCGGCGAAACCGTCCGGGACGGTACCGAAGTAGCCGGGGAGGACGGGATGCATGCCCAGCTCGCGCAGCCGGGTGGTGATCCTGCGTCCCAACTCGGCGCGTTTGGCGATCAGTTCAGGGCTGCTGGGGCCGCCGTAGCCGCTCATGTTCTGCAGCAGCCACCACGGCTGGTGCGAGGGCGCCGGGAGCCAGCCGCGGGCCTCGGCGTCGGAGTAGCCGAAGCCGGTCAGCAGCCGGTGGTAGACGGCCTCGGTGCCCGGGGTGACCAGCACCTCGTTCACCCCGCGCAGCGCCAGCGCATCGATCAGCCGCTCCCAGCGCGGCCAGTCCGCGTACGGGGCGGTGTAGCCGTCGTGGGTGTCGTTGAGGGCGAAGCGGTGCGGCAGCGAGGTGGCCCGCTCGACGGGGGCGGCCGGGGCGGGCAGCCGGCCGGGCAGCTCCACCTGGTCGCCGGCCCATGACAGATGGGCCCGGCAGGTGTACTTGAGGTACCAGTTGACGCCGGTCAGCAGCACCGCGGGAGTGGTCCCGGAGACCGTGATCCGGCCCGGCCGGCCCGCCACCCGGAAGCGGTCGCCGTCGCCGTCCGGGGCGAGCGGCACCAGGTCGAACTGGTCGGCGTGCCGGGGCAGCAGCCGGGTCAGCGCCGCCCGTGCCGGTGCGGTGTCGTACGCGGGTGCCCGCTCCTGGCGCCGGGCGGACGGTGCCCCGGCGGAGGCGGCAGCGGGCGCGGCCCCGCCGAACGCCGCCCCGGCGCCGATCGCTCCGGCGGTTCCCAACAGTGCGCGTCGTGACGGTCGGCTCACGTGTGCCCCCAGTGCTCGGTGCTCACAACAGTCCCGTGCGCAGGGCACGCTAACGGTCGGTCAGCCGCGGTCCAAGTAGGCCGGCACCGCCGGCACCCGCCGGTTGTCGTCGTCCGACGGCGGCAGCTGGAGCTTGGCGAAGATGTCGGAGGCGTGCTTGGCGACCGCCCGCTCCGTGATGACCAGCCGGCTCGCGATCGCCGTGTTGGAGCGGCCCTGCGCCCACCGGCTCCATCACCTCGACCTCGCGCGGGGTCAGCCGCGCCACATCCGGCCGCTGCTCCTCCTTGAGCGCCCGTGCCGGCTCGGGGCCGCTCTCCACCGCCGCGACGCCTCGAAGTCGTACGGCGGGGAACGGGCGGTACGCCGCGGGAATCCGCACCCCGGCCAGGTCGTGGCCCCACACCCGGCGCAGGTGCGCGTACCGCCGGGCCCAGGGCAGCACGACCGGGGTGGTGAGGATGCCCACCCCGGCGACGATCGGCCCCAGCGACACCACGGTCAGCACGAACAGCGTGACCGAGCCCAGCTCCACGGCCGGCGCGAGACCGAGCCCCCGGGCCGCGGCGACCAGTGTTCTGCGGACCCTCATCCGTTCGCTCCCTGCGCTTCACGCGCCCGGCCGTCGGACCCGGGAACAGTCTGCTGCGTAGAGAAGGGCCAGGTCATGGGGCTACGTCCCCGGCAGGGGTGCACCCGGCACCACCGTGGAGCGCACCGCTCGCCCGTTGCCCCACTGGCCCCCGCTGTCTCCACCGCCCGTCGACTCGCACAGCCTCCCCACTCCCCATGGAGGGCTCTCATGAGCATGGCATCGACCGCGTCCGCCGTCCCCCGCACCGCTCCCACCCCCACACCGGCAGCCGCCCCCGCCGACCCCGGCTACACCGCGGAGATCGCCGACACCCGCGCGCAGATCCGCGCCGCACAACGCCTGCGCCACCAGGTCTTCGCCGAGGAGATGGGCGCGACCCTGCACTCCCCGCTGGCCGGCCATGACATCGACGCCGTCGACGACCTCGCCGACCACCTCATCGTCACCCACACCGCCACCGGCGACGTGGTCGGCACCTACCGGCTGCTGCCGCCCGGCCGCAGCCCGCGGCTCTACTCCGACGGCGAGTTCGACCTCGGCGCCCTGGCGGAGCTGCGCCCCTCCCTCATCGAGGCCGGCCGCTCCTGTGTGCACCCCGACCACCGCAGCGGCGCGGTCATGACCCAGATGTGGGCCGCCCTCGCCCGCTACACCCTGCTCTCCGGCCACCGTTACCTCGCCGGCTGCGCCTCCGTCCCGCTCGCCGACGGCGGCACCGCCGCCACCCACGCCTGGGAACTGGGCCGGACCCGCTACGCCGCCCCGCCCGAGCTCCAGGTCACCCCGCACCACCCCTGGCACGCCACGCTCCCCGTCCCCGAGCGCCCCAGCCTCGCCCAGCTGCCGCCGCTGCTCCGCGGCTATCTGCGCATCGGCGCCGTCATCTGCGGCGCGCCCGCCCATGACCCCGAGTTCGAGGTCGCCGACTTCTTCGTCGTCCTGGACATGGAACAGCTCAGCGACCGCTACCGGCGCTACTTCCTGGGGGAGCGGTGAACGGCCCCTTCGACGTCCGGTCCGACTGCACCCCGGACTGCGCCGCCCACGCCCTGCCGCGGGTACCGGCGACCCGTATCGCCCGGCGCGGCGCCGCGTTCGCCCGCAGCGTGCGGCGGGCGCTGACGGACGGCGAGCGGATGGCCGAGCCGGGACGGCTGCGGACCCACGCCCGCGCGCTGCTCGACGCGCTCGGCATCCACGTCGAGGGCGCGTCCTCGCTCGCCGCCGGGGACGGCCCCGGCACCCTCGTCGTCGTCAACCACATCTCCTGGCTCGACATCCTCGCCCTGCTCGCCGTCGAACCGGTCACCCTGCTCGCCAAGCGCGAGGTCGGCGGCTGGCCGGTCGTCGGCGGCCTGGCCCGCAGAGCCGGTACGCACTTCATCGACCGCACCCACCCCCGCCGGCTGCCGCACACCGTGCGGGAGGTGTCCGAACTGCTCGGCGCCGGCCGGTCGGTGGCGGTCTTCCCGCAGGCCACCACCTGGTGCACCGCGGAGGCGGGCACCTTCCGCCGGGCCACCTTCCAGGCCGCCATCGACGCGGGGGCACCGGTCCGCCCGGTGACCCTCGGCTACACCCAGCAGGGCCTGCCCAGTACGGTCGCCGCGTTCTGCGGGGAGGACACCTTCGCGGGCTCGCTGCGCCGGGTGCTCGCCGCCCGTGCCCTGACCGTACGGGTCACGGCCCATCCGGCGCTGACGGCGTGGGACGGGGGCCTGGACCGGCGGGAGTTGGCGGCGCTGGCGGGCCGGGCGGCGCTGGGCGGCCGCCCGGTGACGGCGGCGACGGGCAGCGGTACGGTGCGGCCGGCCGCCGCAGGCCGGTCCGCCGTGCCGGTGCCGCACGTCCCGCCGCGGGACACCCCGGCCCATGTTTGAGCAGCTGGACCAGCTCACCGCGCCACTCCAGGGCATGCTGGGCTCGCCCTGGTTGTGGCTGATCGTCCTGCTGGTGTCCGGCCTCGATGCGCTGCTGCCGTTCATGCCGAGCGAGACCACGGTCGTCCTGCTCGCCGTGCTCATCGGTCCCGACCTGTCGCTGCTCGCCCTGCTGGCGGGCGTCGCGGCGGCCGGGGCGCTGGCCGGTGACTGTCTCGGCTACGCCGTGGGGCGGTACGCGGGCCCGCGCGCGAGCGCCCGGCTGCTGCGCGGTGAGCGCGGCCGGGCCCGGCAGACCAGGGCCCGTGCCAGGGTCGAACGGCACGCCGCCCTGCTCATCATCGCCGGCCGTTTCCTGCCCGGTGGCCGGGTGGTCGCCACCCTGTCCACGGGGAGTGTCCGTTTCCCGCTGCGCCGCTTCGTGCTGCTGGACGCGGTGGGTGCGGGCCTCTGGGCGCTGGGCAGCGTGGCGCTCGGCGGGCTGGGCGGTACGGCGCTCACCGACTCCCCGGCCAAGGGGATGCTGCTGGTCTCCGGCATCGGGCTGGTGGCGGCGTGCTGTGTGGGCTGTCTGCACCGGCGGGGCGGCCCGGAGGACCGGGGGACGCCGCGGCGGTGCGGTCCCCGTCCGGGAGCGGTGCCCGGCCGGGCGGGGGAGCGGCTCCCCGCCCGGCCGGGCCTCCGGCAGCGGCAGGAGGGTGTCTGACCCCCGGCCTCAGATGCTCGGCACGTACTTGTAGCCGACCCGCCGCACCGTCACGATCGACGACCGGTGCGCGGCGCCCAACTTGCGGCGCAGCCGGGCGACATGGACGTCGACGGTGCGGCCGTCGCCGACGTGCCCGTAGCCCCACACCGTGGTCACCAGCTGGTCGCGGGTGTGCACCCGGTGCGGATGCGCGACCAGATGGGCCAGCAGCTCGAATTCGAGGTACGTCAGGTCCAGCGGCCGGCCCTGGACCTGCGCGATGCGCTGTTCGGGGTCGATCCGCACGATCGCGTCGCCGGCCGGCGCGGACGCCTCGGGTCCGGCGGCCGGCTGCGGAGCGGTGGCGGCGGCCTGCTCGGCCGGTACGAGGACGAGATAGCCGACCATCGGCGGCCGGCCGGGCAGCGCGGGCAGACTGTGCTGGGGCGCCGGAAGCCAGGTCGCGCCGGAGTCCAGCAGCTCGGCGACCGAAAGGGCACCCTGCTGCGCAGGGCCGCCGGCCGGGACGGTGGCGGGCGACGGGCGGGCCTCGTCGGGGGTCACGGCGCGCAGCCGGTGGCGGGGGGAGTGCGGTGCGGGGGCGGCAGGGAGGGGAGCGGTCGCGGAACCGGCGGTCAGGGTACGGAGGTTCGTCATCAGGAGTCAGCTCTTTCGCGCAGAGGGGCGTCGGGGACGTCATGCGCGCGGGCAGGGCCAAAGGGCGCCGGTCAACGGCGGCGGTGAGGCGTGTGCGGGCCCGCGCTCAGTGCGCGCGGCAACACAGACGGTCGAAGGCGTGCGCCTGCCGGGAGGGCCAGAAAGGCTCCAGGTCGCTGCGACCCGTCGCGGTGTCGGTAAGGCTGGCCATGGCCCTATTGAACCAGACGGTCGGTGATCTGTCCCTCGTGCGGAGCGTCCTGTGACGCGAATCCGCCGTGCCGGACCCGTACCGGCGCCGTGACCGGCGGCGATCCGGGCCCGACTCGGCCTTTCCGCAACGGAGTTGGCGACCGCGCAGCGGGCAGCTCCATGGCCGGAATCCGATGCGCGGCGCCCTGCCCGCTATGCCTGCTTCGTTCCCCTTCCCCTTCCCCTTCCCGCTCCCGCTCCCGTTCCGCTCCTGCCCGTCCCGCTGCGCATCCCCGCCCCCGTCGCCACCCCGAGCACCAGGGCCGCCAAATGCCCGGCGTCGGTGAACGTCCGCCCGCGGCGCAGTACGGGAACGGTCGCCAGGGCCAGCAGACCGGCCGTCGCCGCCGTCCGGATGCCGCGGTGCGGGACGGTCGCGGCGAGGGCGCCCACTGTGGCGTTGAAGCCGTAGCTGGCCCCGACGTCGACGGCCTGTGCGGTCGCGTCCGGCGGGGCGACCGCCACCGGTCCGTGGGCGGGACGGCCGTGCCCCCGCGCCCGCAGGCCCGCGTAGACCAGCAGGCTGGCCCCGATATGGCCGGCAGCGAACACCCCTGCCGCGCGCCGGGTGCCCCATCGCACCTCGGCCGCACCGAGGGCGGCGAGCAGCGCGGCACCGTACGGCACCGGCAGCGGATGTTCGACGAACGCCGCGCTGGTGACCAGCGTCCGCCACCGGCCGGCCCGCAGATTGGCGACGTTGGTGGAGTGCGCGCGCAGCAGCTCCGCGCGCCGCCGGCCGGGCAGCCGCGCGGTGGCGTACGCACCGAGCTGGACGGCGCCGACATACAGCGGCGCGGCCCAGGGCACGGCGGCGCGCCGGACGCCCGGTGCGGCCCGCCGCAGCAGACCACCGGGCAGGATGCGCGCTACGGTCTTCGGCATCTCAGTCCCCCGCCGGCAGTCGCTTGCGCCAGTCCAGCGGGGTGACGTCGATGACCCGGTCCGGACTGCCGTCCCGGTACTCCACCTGGAACGGTCCGTCGTCGTCCCGCCAGGTCTGTACATAGGCATGGGCCTCTTCCGGGCAGCGCTCGACGACCACGAAAGGGTCGTCGTCGGGGCCGGTCCGGCGCAGCAGCCCGGCGAGTTCGGCGGCGGCCGGGCGGGACCGGACCGGGCCGGTCTCGGTCTCGGTCTTGACGGTGATCGCAAGCATGTCCTCAGACTGCCAGCCGCCACTGACAAACGGCCGGGAGCCGGCGCGTCCGCCGCCGATCACCGCGCCCGGCACGCGGCGGGGCCGGACCTCCCGGCCCGGCCCCGTCACCCGCTGTGCCGCTCCTCCGGAGCGTCAGACCTGCTCGCGCCGCGCCAGCTCGGTGCAGCAGGTGTCCACCATCAGCCGGGTGACCACGTACGGGTCGACGTTGGCGTTCGGCCGCCGGTCCTCGATGTAGCCCTTCTTCTCGACCTCGACCTGCCAGGGGATACGCACCGAGGCGCCACGGTCCGAGGCACCGTAGGAGTACGCGTCCCACGGGGCGGTCTCGTGCGCACCCGTCAGACGCTCCTCGATGCCGGTGCCGTACTGGCGGACGTGCTCCAGCGGCTTGTCGTCCAGGCCCAGCGCCTCGCAGGCGGTGATGATCGCGTCGTAGCCCTCGCGCATCGCGCGGGTGGAGAAGTTGGTGTGCGCACCCGCGCCGTTCCAGTCGCCCTTGGCCGGCTTGGCCTCCAGCGACGCCGTGACACCGAAGTCCTCCGCCACGCGGTGCAGCAGCCAGCGCGCCACCCACATGTGGTCCGAGACCTCCAGCGCGGGCAGCGCGCCCACCTGGAACTCCCACTGGCCGGGCATGACCTCGGCGTTGATGCCGGACAGGCCGAGGCCCGCCGCCAGGCACAGGTCGAGGTGCTTCTCGACGATCTCCCGGCCGAAGATCGCGTCGGCGCCCACACCGCAGTAGTAGTCGGCCTGGGGAGCCGGGTAGCCGCCGCCCTCGGGGAAGCCGAGCGGCCGGTCGCCCTTGAGGAAGGTGTACTCCTGCTCGATGCCGAAGATGGCTTCCTGGGCCGCGAACTTCTCCGCGACCGGACGCAGCAGCGCACGGGTGTTGGAGGGGTGCGGGGTGAGGTCGGTGTGCAGCACCTCGCACAGCACCAGCAGGTGGTCGCCGCCGCGGATCGGGTCCGGGCAGCTGAACACCGGCTCCAGCACGAGGTCCGAGGCGTGTCCTTCGGCCTGGTTGGTGCTGGAACCGTCGAAGCCCCACCGCGGCAGCTTGCTGCCGTCGCTCAGAATCCTGGTCTTGGAGCGGAGCTTGGCGGTCGGCTGGGTGCCGTCGATCCAGATGTACTCGGCCTTGATGGTCACGGGGTCCTCTTCACGGTCGGTGCGGGTACGGTGCGGGCGTACTCACGCACTCTCGCAACGCGCCATTTCTCGTCCGTTGCCCGTTTGTGAACCGCAGGTTACCTAGCCGGACATCCAGGCGTTTCTAAGGTTTTCTTCGCCATGAACCTGCGATTACTCGCCTTGGTGGGGCTGTCTTCTCGCTATTTCGATGTGACGGAGACCTCAGGCGCGCCGCTTCAGCAGCCCCTCGAACCCCAGATGCGTGATCCGGCGGGCAAGCTCCCCGCCGGTGATCCCCATCGCCTCCGCGGTGCGGCCCAGGTGCCACTCGTGCGCCGCGAGCCGGTGCAGCACATGGCCGCGCCGGACCTGTTTGTCGGAGAGCCGGAACGTCTTGAGATAGGCGACCCGGCCCTTCCCGTCCGTGATCATCTCGCCGATGTGCTGGGTGCGGTGCAGCGCGAACGGCGGCAGGAACCGCGACAGCCGGAACCGGCCCATCCGGTACACCTCCCGCACGTCATAGGTCTCGTCGAGCAGCTCGCCCGCCATCAGGCCGGCGTGCTGTGCCGCCCACTCCTGCTGCCGTCGCTCGGCGGCGGACCGCAGCTGGGCGAGCGAGGTGACGTACTCCGCGGCGATCCGGGTCGTGAACTCCGGCACCGGCCCGCCGTAGAGGGCGTACTGGTACATCAGCTCCCCGTACAGGTCCTGCAGCAGAGAGGCGTGCAGAGCCCGGTAGTCGTCCGGATGCGGCACCACGAAGGCGGCGGCGAGGGCGTCGGCGACGTACAGCAGCACCCCGCACTGTCCCGGATGGATCTCGAAGACCCGCAGCGCGTCGTCGAGACCGGGCACCGCCTCGCCCCGGTACGCCCGCTCCGCACGCGGGGTGAGCCCCTGGTACACCGCCCGGCGGGTCCACTCCTCCCACACGATCGGCGGACCGCCGAAATGCAGCGCCAGATAGCCGTCGAGCGCCAGATGGAGCGGCAGAAAACGCAGCTCGCCCGCGGAGCCGCCGGACGGGCGGCCCTTGCCCCGCCGCCGCTGGGCGAGCTTGCGCGGAAAATGCAGCGGCGTACACACCACCGGGCCGCGGCCCTCGGTCAGCTGCGAGCCGTAGGCGGCGGCGGGCGACCCGTCCCCCGTCCAGTCCGCCACGAAGCCATGCGGAAGGTAGGAGGTGTAGGACGTGCGGCGGTCGGCCTGCACCGTTCCCGGCCCGTCCGCGTAGAGCTCGCGGTGCAGCCGCAGATCGGTCACCGGCTCCGCGCGCACCAGCGGGACCAGCCGGACCGCACCCCACACCTGCGCCGGGCGGGCGGCGAGCCCGCTCAGATCCAGCCTGCTCATACCGTCACTCCCGCCCCGTCCGTCTCCTCCGCCAGGAACTGCCGCACCCGGTCGTCCAGGTGGGCCCGCAGGTCGGTCAGGCCCGTACGGCCCTCCGCGAACCGCGCGAGCTGCACCAGCGCCGGCAGGTCCTCCGCATTGCGCACCCCGGCCGTCGGCACCGCGGCGGCCAGCCGCCGGACGGCGAAGTCCGCCGCGTCGTAGACCGGGTTGAGATGCACGACGGAGGTCCGGCCCTCCGGGTCGAGGCGGGTCCGCCAGATCCGCAGCACCTCGCCGGCCAGGCCCGGCGGGGCGTTGTCCCACCCGTCGGACACGATCACCAGCCGCTCCGGTGCGTCCTCCAGCGCCTCCAGCAGCCGCATCCCCAGAGGAGTCGGCCCGTAGGGGTATGCGAGCAGCGCGTCCTGCCGCCCCGACGTCCACCGCGGCAGATAGCACTCCGCCAGCGCCTCCAGCAGAAAGTGGCAGGCCAGCGCGGTCGCCAGCGGGCGGCGCCGCTTCTGCCGCGAGCCGGTCGTGGAGAAGCTGTCGTCCAGGACGGCGGCCACCCGGCCCCAGGTCCCGGCCTGCGCCCCCGCCGTACGCCGCGCCGCGGCCCGCAGCGCACCGGTCAGCTCGCCGCGCCGCGCGGCCCGGTCGTCGAGCGACAGCCCGAGGACGTACGAGGCGAGCCGGGTCAGCGGCATGGCGCCGAGCTCGGCGGATACCTCGGCGCGGTGCGCACGGGCCGACTCCTGCACCCGCAGCCGCTCCAGCCGGGTCATCCGCGGTGCGATGCGCTCCAGGAAGGCGCGGCGGCCGATGCCGTGCGCCGCGGCGAACCCCTCGGCGACGGTGAACGGCAGCTCGTACAGGGCGCCTTGCTCGTAGTGGGCCCGCCGCCAGGCGTCCAGCAGTGGGGTGGCGAACTGCTTGCGGCGGCCGGGCGCGAAGAGGAAGTCGCCCAGCTCACCGTCGCCGTCCCGCCGCTCGCCGTCGCCGTGCCGCCGCTCGCCGCCGCGCCCGCCGTCCAGCGGCAGATGCGCATGCCGCGCCGCGCACTTGAGGCCGGCGCGGTACTTCACCGCATCCAGCGCCGGGTCCGGGCGCGCGGCGAGCCAGTCCCGCATGATCGCGCGGGTGCGCCGGTTGTTGACCTTGGCGGCGCGCAGCGCACGGAACAGCCGGTAGACGCGCGGTGCCGGCAGCCGCGCCAGCCGGGCCGCGATCAGCCGCCCCTCGGCGCGCCGCTCCTGCGCCGTCGCCTCGCCCGCCGTCTCCAGCAGTCGGCGCACGATCAGCGCCGCATTGTGGTCGTTGATGTCCAGCGCCAGCGAAGCGGCATACAGGGGGCGGTAGTTGATGCGTACGTACGCATGCAGAAAGTCCAGTGACAACTGCTGCTCGTCCGCGCCGGAGTGGAATTCCCGCTGTCCGGTGGACGTGATCGCGGCATTCACGAACAGCAGCACGTCCTCGGCCGCCATCAGATCCGCGGAGCTCTCCACGCGGCCCTCCCCCCCCATGGTCGGATGCCGGCCGGGGAATGGGGGCACGAGCAGCGAATCGTTGCTTTGCAGAGCAGGTCCGGAAGTCGCACCGGAGTCCCGCGGCCGGCCGGTGGAACGTAACACCGGCCGGGCGGGCGGGGCACGTGGATTAAGCGTGCGACGGGCGCAGAAGGTAGAACAGGCTGGGGCCGAAGGCGAGGGGAGCGAGCGGGGCCTGCATGGCCCGTTCGAGGGCGAGCAGGAACCCCTGCGAGAACGCACGCTTGAGGGCGGGGTGCCGGAGATTGGACACCGAAAGCGTGCGCTCGACGCTGAGCCCGGCCTCGCTGAATTGCCGGACCACGGATGCCGGATGATGATTCACGAAGGGGATACTGCCCTCCGCACGCTTTTCGGCCGAGCGGATGTCGATCGGGCTGCGGGGAACGCTGCGTCCGTGCGCGAGATAGCGCATGCGGTTGACGGCGTGCGCGAGATTGGCAACTTCGATGATTGCCATGCCTTTGGGGTGCAGGACCCGGGATATCTCCGCCAGGGTCGGTCCGGGATCGGGGAGATGGTGCATGACCCGGACCATGGTCACGATAGCCATCGAGCCATCGGGCAGTCCGAACGCGGCCGGGCGCATCAGCTGAAGGCGGATGCGGGGGTGGTCGCCCACGAATTCCTTCGCCGCTTCCAGCTGCTTCTTGCTGGTGTCGAGCAGAGTGACCTCGTCGGCGTAGGTCTGCAACACCAGGCTCAGCCTGCCGAATCCGCCGCCGATGTCGGCCGCCCTGCGGCAGTGCGTGCGGCCCAGCAGACGCCGCACCGCGACCGTTTCGGCGGCATGTTCGTAGTCGCGGCCGTCCCAGTAGCGGACGTAGTCCTCGTCCGTGGCGTCGTACTGGTCCGCCCTTGTGCGCTCGTTCATGCTGTGCGTTCCTGTTCCGGTTGTCGCGGTCGTTGCCCGGGCGCCGGGTGTGCCGCGTGCCGCCATGCTGCGTGCACACATCTGCGCGCGGCCTCCGCGCTGACCTGTGCGGGGTCGAACACGACCCACCCAGGCTGCACGCGGGGTCGCAACACGCCGCGGTACGGGCCTGTTCGGGGCAGCGCCAGCGAAAGCCAGTCGGCGAGGGGCAGCCGGACCGCGGCGCGGTTACCCACCCCGTTGAGCGTCATAAAGGTTCTGCGGCGGACATGGAAGCGACTGCAGCCCCAGTCCGGCACTTGGGCGACACCGGGCAGGGTGAGCGCAAGGGTCCGCAGGTTCTCCTCAGCGATCATCACCGCCTCCTTCGCGCCCCCGGCCCACGGGAGACCGGTTTCCCCGCCCCTCCGCAGTACCCGTTGTTGCGGAATTCCCGAACCCCGGTGGGGGATTCCCCGTGCATCCTTCGATCATCACCACACCTCTTCACCGGCGCGCCGTTACTCTCCACTCGGATCACTGCCGCTGCAGTCGGCGGGACGCCGCACTGCTGGCCCCAGGCGTGGTGATCGTGCCGCCCGTGGAGTAAAAAGCCGGTACCTGCCGAGCTGGTAGAAAGTGAACTGCCCCTGGTCGTCTCCCGGGGTGTACGAGTTGCCTCCCAGACTGCTTGAATGCCCGCCGGTGGACATCCGTCAATTGACGTAGCAATTCGAGGGTGTAATGCCTCTGCCGAAGTTCTCCGTCAGCCGCCGGAGGTATGCGCCGGCAGGCACGCTGATACCCGGGCCGTTTGCGTTCGACGGGGAAAGGGGCGCCGGCGGAACTCACGGAGTGGCCCTGGTGACCTGAGCCGGAGATGCGTCATGGAGGACCCACCGGGCAGGCCCACGGCACGGGCGGCGAAATCGGCGCCCCGCCCCGCACCCCGCGGGACACTGACCCCATGACGACCCTGCGCATCGGACTCCTCGGCACCGGCCCCTGGGCGCGGCGCGTCCACGCCCCCGCCCTCGCCGCGCACCCCGGCGTCGAGCTCACCGGCATCTGGGGGCGGCGGCCTGAGGCCGCCGCGGCGCTGGCCCAGGTCCACGGCACCCGCCCGTATGACGGCCCCGACGAGCTGTTCGAGGCCTGCGACGCCGTCGCGATCGCCCTGCCGCCGTCCGTCCAGGCCCCGCTGGCGGTCCGCGCCGCCGAGGCCGGCCGCCACCTCCTCCTGGACAAGCCGGTCGCCACCTCCGTGCCCGAGGCCCGCGCCGTCACCGAGGCCGCCGACCGTGCGGGGGTCGCCTCGGTGGTGTTCTTCACCGCGCGCTTCGGGGAGCAGGAAGGGGAGTGGATCGCCGCCCAGGCCGCGGCCGGCGGCTGGTTCACCGCGCACGCCGACTGGCTCGGCTCGGTCTTCGCCGACGACAGCGCCGGTCCGTACGCCGATTCGCCCTGGCGCCGCGTGAAGGGCGGCCTGTGGGACGTGGGCCCGCATGCGCTGTCGG
Source organism: Streptomyces sp. NPDC048637 (assembly GCF_040650675.1). Lineage (NCBI taxonomy): Bacteria > Bacillati > Actinomycetota > Actinomycetes > Kitasatosporales > Streptomycetaceae > Streptomyces > Streptomyces sp. NPDC048637. The sequence continues at coordinate 197,543 of NZ_JBEZHQ010000011.1, read as the reverse complement.
TGCTGCTGCCGGTCCTCGGGGACGCGGAAGCGGTCACCGCCACCCGCGGTCCGGCCGACACGGTGCTGCTCACGATGCGTCACAGCAGCGGGGCGGCGAGCACGGCGACGGTCGGTCTGACCGCCCCGGCCGCGGCCGCCGGCGTCGAGGTCACCCTCCGCGGCACCGCCGGCATCACCACCCTGCCCCGCCGCCTGGACGGTCCCGAACCCGCCTACCACCGCGCCGTCGACGCCCTGCTCGCCGCCGCCGGGACCGGGCTGCCGAACGCCTGCGATGTCCACTTCGGCCTCCGGGTCACCGAAATCCTGGCGGCGGCGGAGGAGACGCTGAGCCCACTTATGCCTCCGGGGGCATGACCACATGGCGAAATTGGTCGTGGAGGGCATGAGTAACGGTCCGTAGCGTCATGACGGCCACCCGCCCGCACCGGCCCAGGGAGCCCCACGCCATGACGCCCGCCACCGGCTTTACCAGCTATACCGACGCTCTTCTCGCCGTCCTCGCCCGCGACCCGTCCCGGCCCGTACTGACCACGGGCGCCGGCGGCGACGAGATCACCGCCGGTGCCCTGCGCGGCACCGTCCACCGCATGGCGGCGGTGCTCGCCGGACGCGGTATCGGCCGCGGCCGGACCGTCGGTCTCCTCAGCAGCAACCGCCCCGAGGTGCTCGCCGCCCGCTACGCCGCCAACCACCTCGGCGCCCGTGTCGTCTTCCTCTACGACGGTATGGCCGCCGAGACCCTGGCCCGGATCGCGGAGAGCACAGAGACCGCCCTGCTCCTCGTCGACCCGGCGCTCCACGGCACCGCACGGGCCCTGCTCGGCCACCTCCGGGGCCAGGCCCCCGACGTCATGACCCTGGGTGCGGAGCCCGCGGCCGCCGGGCTGGGCCCCGACCTCCTGGCCGCCTGCGCCGCACTCCCCGCCACTCCCGAGGTGCCGGGCGCCGCCCGTCCCGGGGACGACTGGTGCATCCGGCACACCGGCGGCACGACCGGCATCCCCAAGGGAGTGCGGATGGCGCACGCCCCGTACGCCGGGATGATCCTGCACCACCGCATGGAGGCCGCCGGCGACCCGCCCCGCTTCCTCGCCTTCACCCCGCTCGCCCACCTCGCGGGCGTCCTGGCCGATGCCACGCTCGCGGCCGGCGGCACCGTCGTACTGCACCGCACCTTCGACCCCACGGCCGTCCTCGCCGCCGTCGAACGCGACCGCATCACCCATCTCTGGCTGCTGCCCCCGCTCCTCTACCGCGTCCTCGACGACCCCACGCTCCCCGCCACCGACCTCAGCTCCCTCACCCGCATCACCTACGGCGGCTGCACGGCCTCGCCCTCCCGGCTGGCGCGGGCCGCCGAGGTCTTCGGCCCGGTGCTGTTCGGGATGTACGGCATGTCCGAGGCGATGACGATCACCGAGGCCCGTCCGGAGGACCATCTCCGCGCCGGACCCGGCGGCCGGATCAGCGTCGGCCGCCCGCTGCCCGGCGTGACGCTCGCCGTCCGCGACGCGGACGGGCGGGACCTGCCGACGGGGGAGCGGGGCGAGGTCCACGTACGCTCCGCCGGTGTGATGTCCGGCTACTGGAAGCAGCCGGAGCTGACCGCGCAGGTGCTGCGCGGCGACGGCTGGCTGCGCACCGGCGACGTCGGCATCCTGGACGACGACGGCCGGCTCTGCCTCGTCGACCGGGTCAAGGACGTGATCATCGTCGTCGGCGGCCATGTCCACCCGGCGGAGGTCGAGGATCTGCTGCACACCCACCCGGCGGTCGCCCACTGCGCCGTCTACGGGGTGCGCGGGCCGGACGAGACCGAGGAGGTGCACGCCGCGGTCGTCCCCGCGCCGGGCCACCGGGTGGACCCCGGCGTCCTGCGCGCCTTCGTCACCGAGCACCAGGGCGCGCTGTGCGCCCCGGCCGCCGTCCACCTCGTCGGCGCCATCCCCCTCACCCCCGTCGGCAAGCCGGACAAAACGCAGCTGCGGGCCATGGCCGCCACGGCCTGACCACGGGCCGCCCGGAAGGCCTTCTCCCGCCGCCAAATCCCCCCTGGCCAGGGGCTTTTGTCAGTGGTGGCCAGTAGAATGGGAACCAGTCAGTGAGGGTTCATCCACGCTCCAGGAGGTCCGCCGATGGCCGCTGCCACACTCATGACGAAGCCTCTCCCGGCCCACCCGCTGCCCAAGAAGCCGCTGCCCGCCGGATGGCCGCGCGAGCGGTACGAATCGCACAACCGCCGCCTGAAGGCCATGCGGCTGGCCATCGCCCTGCTCGACACCGGCGTCTACCGCCCTGAGCAGGCCCACAACCACACCATCCGCAGCACCGCGGCCGAGATAGGGGTCCACGCCCCGTCCGACACGACCTGCCGTCTGGTGCGCGCCCTCATCTACGACAACTGCTGACCTCCACGACAACTGCTGACGGCTCCCCGGTGCATCAACAGGGCGGCCGGCCCCGGGACTTCCCCCGGGGCCGGCCGCCCCTGCCGTTCCCTGCCGTTCCCTGCCGTTCCCTGCCGTTCCCTGCCGTTCCCTGCCGTTCCCTGCCGTGCCCGCCCGCGCGGCTCACCCGTCCGCGCCGTCCCCCGGGGCCGTCACGGCGTCCATGTCCGTCACCTCGGCCAACGCCTCCGCCAGCCACTCCACCCAGAAGGTCTCCAGACCGATCCCGGCCCGCAGGACCAGCCGCCGCAGCCGGTCCTCCGGATCCGCCGCCGTCCCGAAGTCGCGGTCCTCGATCTCCTGGTACTCCGCCAACTGCCGCCGGTGCAGCGTCAGATGACGTCGCAGCTCGGCATCGAGCCCGGTCCGCCCCACCACCGCCGAGGCCCGCAGCCGCAGCAGCAGCGCGTCCCGGATGGGCTTGGATTCCTGCTCACCACCGGCCCAGCGGGTCAGCTCGGCCCGGCCCGCGGGCAGCACCTCGAACTCCTTCTTCTGCCCCCGGGACGGCTGCTCGCTCGGCAGCGCCCGGATGAATCCGGCCTGCTCCAGCTTGCCCAGCTCGCGATAGATCTGCTGATGGGTGGCCGACCAGAAGTAGCCGATCGACCGGTCGAACCGACGGGTCAGCGCCAGCCCCGACGACGGCTTTTCGAGCAGGGCGGTGAGGATCGCGTGCGGGAGTGACATGGGGGAATCCTAGGCCGCGGCGATCAGGGCGTGGCGGGCTCGCGGTGCCCGCCACAGCCCCTGGGCGGGCGGCGGCTCACAGGGCCGCGGCGAGCTCCGTCCCCTGCTGGATGGCGCGCTTGGCGTCCAGCTCGGCGGCGACATCCGCACCGCCGATGAGGTGCACGGCGCGCCCCTCGGCCCGCAGCTCCTCGTACAGATCCCGGCGCGGCTCCTGCCCGGTGCACAGCACGACGGTGTCCACGGGGAGCGTGGTGGCCGTGCCGTCGACCGTGAGGTGCAGGCCCTCGTCGTCGATCCGCTCGTACACCGCCCCAACGACCATGGTCACGCCCCGGTGCCGCAGCTCCGTACGGTGGATCCAGCCGGTGGTCTTGCCGAGCCCGGCGCCGACCTTCGACGTCTTGCGCTGGAGCAGATGCACCTGGCGCGCGGTCCTGGGGCGCTCGGGCGCGCGCAGCCCGCCCCGGTCGCCGTACGAGGTGTCGACGCCCCAGGCGCGGAAGTAGGCCTCCGGGTCCTGGCTCGCCGCATCGCCGGCATCGGTGAGGAACTCGGCGACATCGAAGCCGATGCCCCCCGCCCCGATGACCGCCACGCGCGCGCCGACCGGCGCCCCGTCGCGCAGCACATCGAGGTAGCTGACGACGCTGGGGTGGTCGATGCCCTCGATCTCCGGGGTGCGCGGGGTGACCCCGGTGGCGACCACGATCTCGTCGTATCCGCCGAGGTCCGCGGCGGTGACGGCGGAGTTCAGCCGCACGTCCACGCCGTGGCTGTCGAGCTGGTGACGGAAGTAGCGCAGGGTCTCGTCGAACTCCTCCTTGCCCGGGATCCGCTTGGCGATGTTCAGCTGCCCGCCGATCTCGGCCGCGGCGTCGAACAGGGTGACCTGATGGCCGCGCTCGGCCGCGGACACGGCGCAGGCGAGCCCGGCCGGCCCGGCGCCGACCACGGCGAGCCGCTTGCGCCGCCGGGTGGGGGAGAGGACCAGCTCGGTCTCGTGGCAGGCCCGCGGATTGACCAGACAGGACGTGATCTTCCCGCTGAAGGTGTGGTCGAGGCAGGCCTGGTTGCAGCCGATGCAGGTGTTGATCGCCCCGGCCCGGCCGTCCCGCGCCTTGGCGACGAAGTCCGGGTCGGCGAGGAAGGGCCGGGCCAGCGACACCATGTCGGCGCGTCCGTCGGCGAGCAACTCCTCGGCGACCTCAGGGGTGTTGATGCGATTGCTGGTCACCAAGGGGATGGTCACCGAGCCCATCAGCCGCTTCGTCACCCAGGTGTAGGCACCGCGCGGCACCGAGGTCACGATGGTGGGGATCCGGGCCTCGTGCCACCCGATACCGGTGTTGATGATCGTGGCCCCCGCCGCCTCGATCTCCTTGGCGAGGGTGACGACCTCCTCCAGCGTGGAACCGCCCGGGATGAGGTCCAGCATGGAGAGCCGGTAGATCAGGATGAAGTCGGTGCCGACGCGTTCCCGGGTGCGGCGGACGATCTCCAGCGGGAAGCGCATCCGGTTCTCGTAGGAGCCGCCCCACCGGTCCGTGCGCCGATTGGTCGCGCCGACGATGAACTCATTGATCAGATAGCCCTCGGAGCCCATGATCTCGACGCCGTCGTACCCGGCGGACTTCGCCAGCTCCGCCGCCCGCACATAGTCCTCGATGGTCTGCTCGACCTCGTCGTCGGTGAGCGCGTTCGGGACGAAGGGGCTGATGGGCGCCTGGAGGGCACTCGGCGCGACCAGATCGGCGTGGTACGCGTACCGCCCGAAGTGCAGGATCTGCATCGCGATCCGGCCATCCGCCGCGTGCACCGCGTCGGTCACCGTCCGGTGTTGCGCCGCCTCCTCCTCGGTGGTGAGCTTGGCCCCGCCCTCGTACGGCCGGCCGGCGTCGTTCGGCGCGATACCGCCGGTCACCATCAGGCCGACGCCGCCGCGCGCGCGGGCGGCGTAGAAGGCGGCCATCCGCGCGAAGCCGTTCTCGGCCTCCTCCAGCCCGATGTGCATCGACCCCATCAGCACCCGGTTGGGCAGGGTGGTGAAGCCGAGGTCGAGGGGGCTCATCAGGTGGGGGTACTGGCTCATGGGGGGCCTCCTGGCGCGGTGGTCGTGGCAGTAGTTGTAGACCAGCCGGAGAGAGTTATGCAACAAGTTGCAAAAAACGTGATGCAGGCGACTCCGCGGCACCCCGGCGCGCCCGCTCCCCCTCACACGGCTCGCAGTTGCCGCCTCGCACAGTGTGACGTGTCACAGACAACCCGGCGGCGCTGTGGGAGCTTCAACTGTGCTGCTCCCCAGTGGAGTTGCCGAAAGAGGAGTTGCCGAAGAGCCGGGGGCGCGGCCCCGACGGCGCGCGGACCGCGGGGACTGCCTGGAGGGGGCGTCCGCGGCGGGCCGCGCGGCCGCGGGCGGCATCCGGCTCACGACGGTCTGCCCGCATGTGGAGAGGATCGAATGAGCACTGCGCAAGCCCTCACGCTCGACCAGGTGGTCGACACCGACCGGTACCCCCTGCCGGAACTCGACAGTGCCGGGGGGCTGGCCGTGATTTCCCGGGCCCGGCACGAACTCCTGACGCTCGGCTGCACCGTGCTGCCGGACTTCGTCCGCCCGGCGCTCCGCGCGGCGCTGGAGCAGGAGTGCGCCGCGCTCGCCCCCCAGGCGCACTTCGACGTCGAGACGGTCAACGTCTACAACATCGCGGTGGACGCGGCGCTGCCGGCGGACCACCCCGGCCGGCGGACCTTCCAGCGGGGCAACGCCTTCGTCCCACGGGACCGCGTGCCTGCGGAGTCCCTCATCAGCCGGCTCTACTCCGACCCGCTGTTCCAGGACTTCCTCGCCCGCTGCTTCGGCCTGCCGCGGCTGCACGAGCTGGCGGACCCGCTCTCCGGGCTGGTACTCAATGTCGTCGCACCGGGCATGGAACACCCCTGGCACTTCGACACCAACGAGTTCACCGTGAGCATGCTCACCCGGCAGGCGCAGGACGGCGGCGTCTTCGAGTACTGCCCGAACATCAGGTCCGCGCACGACGAACGCTTCGACGACGTCCGGGACGTCCTGGACGGCCGGGGCGAGCGGCTGATCCGGCGCCTGGCGCTGCACCCCGGCGACCTGCAGCTGTTCAAGGGCCGCTACTCGCTCCACCGGGTGAGTCCGGTGCGCGGCGGGAGCGCGCGCCACTCCGCGATCTTCGCCTACAGCGAGCGGCCCGGCGTCATCGGCAGCGTGGCACGCACCCGGCAGCTCTTCGGCCGGGTACTGCCCGCACACACGGCGGCCGAGGGCCGCGCCGTCCGCGGCGACCGGCTGCTGGATTAGCGGACGGCGCGGACACCCCGCCGCCGCGAACCGCCCCCGCCCGTGCCACGCGGTGACGGACACGGTGGGTGACGGCGCGATCATGCACGAGTGACAGCACAGGTCCCCACGAGCCGAATCGAGAGAGCAGAATTGAATAACCGTCAGGAAAGGGCCGCCATGACGACCTACGCCCAGGAGGACAGCCTCCCGCGGGTCCCGCTGCCGACGCTGGAGGCGAGCTGCGAGAGGTTCCTCGACTGGTGCGCGCCGCTGCTGACCGCCGACGAGCGGGCGGCGACCGAGGCGGAGGTGGCTGCCTTCCTCCGCCCCGGCGGCCCCGGCCGGGTGCTGCAGGCGGCGCTGGAGGAGTACGACGCCACACCGGGCGTGCACAGCTGGCTCGACACCTTCTGGCCGTACCGCTACCTGGGCCGCCGGGACCGGATCGCGCTCAACGCCAACTTCTTCTTCCTGTTCCAGGACCCCGCCCCCGAGCAGCCGCAGTCACAGGTGGAGCGGGCGGCCGGGCTCATCGCCGGCGCCGTCGGCTACAAGCGCCGGCTCGATCAGGAGCTCATCCCTCCGGTGGTGCAGCGGGGCGTGCCCCAGTCGATGGTGCAGAACAGGTTCCTGTTCTCCGCCACCCGGATCCCCGGGGCGGAACAGGACACCGTCCGCAGCCCCTGCACCGACGCCTGGCCGGGCCCGTCCGAGGCCCGGCACATCGTGGTGTTCCACCGCGGCAACCTGTTCCGGATGGACGTGCTCGGCGCGGACGGTGTCCCGCACAGCCTGGACGACCTCGAAGCGGGACTGCGCGCCGTACAGAAGGCCGGCGCCGAACCGGCCGCGGCCGGCACCCCGGTCGGCCACCTCACCACCATGGCCCGCGCGGAGTGGGCTGCCGCCCGGGAGTCCCTGCGCGCCCGCCACCCCCGCAACGCGGACGCCCTGGACGACATCGAGACCGCGCTGTTCTGCGTCTGCCTGGAGGACTTCGCCCCCGCGGACACCCAGGAGGCCTGCGACCAGCTGCTGTACGGCGACCGCGGCAACCGCTGGTTCGACAAGGCCGTGTCCCTGATCGTCTTCGCCGACGGCCGGGCGGGCATCAACGTGGAGCACTGCGAGCTGGACGGGACCACCATCCTCAGCTTCACCGACGCCCTGCTCAGCACCCCGGCCGGGGAACACTCCCGCCGGTCCGGGGCCCGTTCCCAGGGGCTCCCGTCCCTGGAGCCGGTCGCCTTCGAGCTGGACGACGCCCTCCGGGCACAGGTGCGCGCCGCGGCCGACGCCTTCGCGGAGTACGGGGCGCACACCGCCACCCGGACCGTCTCCTTCGACGACTTCGGCAGCACCACCGCCAAGGCCCTGGGCGCTTCGCCCGACGCGTTCGTCCAGCTCGCCTATCAACTGGCCCATCAGCGCGCCAAGGGGCACCTCGGCGCCACCTACGAGTCGATCGCCACCCGCCAGTGGCGGCACGGCCGGACCGAGGCGATGCGTGTCGTCACCCCGGAGATCCAGGCGTTCGTGACCGCGATGGAGGACCCGGCGGCCTCCGCGGACGCCCGCCGCGCCGCGTTCCGGGCCGCCGCCGGGAAGCATGTGGCGCGCGCCAAGGAGTGCCAGGCCGGCCAGGCACCCGAGCAGCACCTGTGGGAGCTGGAACTGATCCAGCGGCGGCGCGGCGCCGAGCTCGGCGTGACCGAGCAGCCCGCCCTCTACCGGACCCCGGGCTGGCTGACGATGCGGGACGACTACCTGAGCACCAGCTCCGCCCCGTCCGCGAACATCCAGTACTTCGGCTTCGGCTCCACCAGCAGCCGCTGTATCGGCGTCGCCTACGTCCTGCTGCCCGACCGCTTCCACCTCTACCTGAGCACGCCCCTGGCGGTGGCCGGCCCGATGCAGGCCTTCGCCGACCGGCTCCGTGAGGCGGTGGCCGAACTGCGGGAGCTGCTGGCGTCCGACGGTTCCGGGGGCTGACCCTCCGCGCGGACCGGCGGCCGTCCCCTGCTTGTCTACTTCAGCAACCGGGACAGCCGCCGGTCCGCGAGGGGCTTACCGCCCGTCTGGCAGGTGGGGCAGTACTGCAGCGCCGAATCGCTGAACGACACCTCCCGGACCGTGTCCCCGCAGACCGGGCAGGGCTGCCCCTTGCGCCCGTGCACCCGCAGCCCGCTCTTCTTCTCCGCCTTGAGATCCTTGAGCGGCAGCCCACGGGACCGCTCGACCGCCTCCTGGAGCGTGCTCCCGATCGCCGCGTACAGCCGGGTCACCTCCTCCTCGGAGAGCTTCGCGGCAAGCTTGAACGGCGACATCCGGGCCGCATGCAAAATCTCGTCCGAGTAGGCGTTCCCGATCCCCGCCAGCACGCTCTGGTCGCGCAGTACGCCCTTGATCTGGCGGCGCTCCCCTTCCAGCAGCGCACGGAAGGCCGCCGGGGTGAAGTCCGCCGCAAGCGGATCGGGGCCGAGCCGCGCCACACCGGGCACCTCCCGCGGATCCCGCACGACATACACCGCGAGGTGCTTCTGGCTGCCCGCCTCGGTCACATCGAAGCCCTCGCCGCCGTCCTGCCCGGCGAGCCGCACCCGCAGCGCCAGTGGCCCCTTCCCGGGCCGCGGCGGCACGGCCGGCAGCTTCTCGCTCCACCGCACCCACCCCGCCCTGGCCAGATGCACCACCAGATGCAGCGTCCCGACCTGGAGGTCGAGAAACTTCCCGTGCCGCGTCACCCCCTCGAACGACTCCCCTTCGAGCGCGGTGACCGGCGGGTCATAGGTCTTGAGCGCGTGCACGGCGACCGGATACACCCGGTCGACGGCCCGTCCGGCCAGATGGTCGGCGAGGAACCGGGCGAGGGACTCAACTTCCGGCAATTCAGGCATATCGCAAGTCTGCCTCGGGTGACGCGACCGGAGCGCGGGGACGGGGGCCACCAGTCCGGCTGGAACGGGTCTCCCGGCGGGCTGGCCCCTGCCACCACGCACCACACCCCCTCAGCGGGTCTTCCGGGAGGCGCGGGTTTCGGCCGCCAGGTGCTCCTGGAGCCGGGCGTGGCGGAACTGGTAGACCGCGCCGGTCTGGCGCAGCACGCCGCGCCGGTGGGCGTCCGCCAGGAAGGTGTGCATCGTCCAGGGCAGCTGCCCGGTCAGCGGCAGCCAGATGCGGGACAGGGTCACCCACTGGCCCCACGCCGTCAGGCTGAGTCCGTAGGCGAGCCCGCCGCCCAGCCCGCCCACGACCCCGAACAGCATCCAGTCGATGAGCTCGAACTGCTGGAGCCGGTACAGGATCCCGCCCGAGATCCCCATGAGGAGCCCGAACACCAGCAGGTGGAACAGCACCGTCGCGCGGTTGGTCTGCAACAGGTCCAGGGGGCCGACGGCGGTTTCGAGATCGACGGGGTCCTCCAGCACGGCCGAGAGCGCGAAGGCGAGGCCGGTCGCAGGGCCGTACACGAGCCCGGAGCGGAGTCCGGATGCCGACCCGTGGGCGAGCAAGGGCATGAGCCCGTACTCGGTCTCCGCCAGTCCGATCACCAGCGTTTCCACGAGCCAGGCCAGGAATCCGAAGCAGAACCCGCCCACGAGACCGATCGCCAGCCTGGGCGCGAACTCCTTGCGCCTCTCCTTCGAGCCGCCGAGCAGCCGCACGCGTACCCGCGACGGCGTACGTGCCCCCGTCCCGTATCTGAGCCCGTACACGAGACCGAGGGCCAGACCGGACGTGGCCCCGAACGCCAGCCCGTTGAGAAGCGCCTTTCTGAGTCCCGGCACGAGTCCGTACGCCGGCCCGAAGACGGACCACAACACCAGAGCGTCCACCAGTCCGAAGGCCAGACCGGCCACGAGGCCGATCACGCACATCCGCGACCGGCGGGGCAGGGTGCTGCCCAGCTGCCACCAGGCGAGGTCGCGGGTGCCGAGCTGGTTCAGGTGCCGGGCGAGGTGACCGAACCGATGCGGGACACGTGCGCGGTGGGCGCGGTCCTGGTCGCGGTAGAGCGTGGGGACGAAGCCGTCCAGAAGGTGATCTTCAAGATCATGGGTGCTGCTGAACCGGTCGGTGTCCAGCAGCACCCAGGGGTCACGGTCCAGGTCGTCGCTGTAGATGGTGCGGGCCAGCATGACCATCAACGGAGTTCTCAGCACCGCGGCGAGACGGACGCTGGCCGGGTGCCGAGGGTGCTCGCGCAGATGTTTCAGGACGGGATGCCACACGGTCGAGGAGGGGCTCGTCTTCCGCGCGGCGCGCGGCAGGCAGTGCTCCAGGTCGGTCAGGGAGAGTTCGATCAGTTCGACAGCCGCGGCGGAGGTCAGGGCCCTGGCGTCCTTCACGGCGGCGGCGTATTCGGTGCGGCGGCTGGTCAGCAGCAGAGGCATATGGGTGTCGTTGAGCTCTCTCAGCGCGGGACGGCGCAGCCGGTCGGGGATCTCGTCGAACCCGTCCAGCACGGGCAGGATGCGGTCGTTGTCGACCAGCCTTTCCGCCCGTGTCGAGGCGTCCGGTGCGGTCCTGGCCAAGCCGGGGCGGTCGCGCTTCCCGGCCAAACGGGGGTGGTCGCGCTCCAGTTGACCGGTCAGCCAGCAGCTCAGTGTCGTGGTGGTGGGGTCCCACGACGCGAGGCTGAAGATCACCGGCACGGGCTCGGCGGGGCTGCTCCGGGCCGCCAGCAGATCCAGGACGAACCGCAGGGCCAGGGTCGTCTTTCCCGATCCCGCCCGGCCCAGCACCACCAGCCGCCGGGAGGGAATCCGGCGATGGACCTGCACGACCTCGTGCAGTTGACCGGCCAGGACCGGCGGGCGGGGAGCGACCCCGGCCCGGCACCGGCAGATGTTGGACCAGTGGTCCATCACCTCGTCGGACGCCGCATGCCAGCGGACCGGCAGCGGGATCGGGTCCCGGATCTTCCGCAGCTTCTCCTCTTTCCGCCACTGCGTGCGGAGCGCCTTCGCGAGCCCGTCCGCGTCATCGTCCAGCGCTGTGTCGAAACTCGATCGCGGGGGGCGCCCGATGATCACCGGCCCGATCGTCTGGGCATGAGGCAGCGGCCCGTAATCCGCGGCCCCACTCGCCGGGCGGTACGCCGGGCCCTCGTGGCGACACGCCGAGCCCTGGTGGTGCTGCACCGGGGGCTGGTGGTGCTGGGCCGGGGCCTCGTGATGCTGGGCCGGGGCCTCATGATGGGGCGTCATGCCCTCGCGCCGGTCCCGGCGGTCCGGTGGCGGGCCCGTCACGGCGCCGCTCCCTCCTCATGGAGCGGCGCCGGTCCACCTGCTGTGACGGTCACGAGCGCGCAAAACGTTTCATGATCAGCTTCACGAAGTCATTCATATCGGCCTGCAGGCAGGCCTGCTGGCTGTGTTTGCCGTTGCAGCCCTTGGCCCACGCGCTGCCGTCGCGGTAGTCGGCGAAGCGGTACGGGATACCTTCCGCCCTCAGACGGGCAGCAGTCGTCAGGGCCGTTTGCCGGACCCGGTTCTCGGCCACGGCCATAACCGGATCGACCGTCAGGTTGCCGCCGTCGCCGGTGTACATCGCGACGCCCATCCCGCGCAGCGCCTTGATGTGCTGGGCGGGGCTCTGCTTGTTCCACACGGTGTCGAGGGGCCACACCGGCGACCCGAAGATCGCGTCGGCCGCGACGGTCGGCGTGCCGTACGCCGGCATCAGTTCGCTGCCGACCACGGCGGCGCGCATTTCCGGGTTCAGGTCGAGGCCGCTGGAGAAGCTGCCCACGTAGCTGAACAGCTCCGGCCGGTGTTCGGCGTAGAGGAACGCCCCGAAGCCGCCCATCGAGTGTCCGGAGACCGCCCGGCCCTTCTTGCCGGCGATCGTCTTCAGGTTGGCGTCGACCAGCGGGATGAGCTGGTCGAGGTGGAAGGTCTCCCAGTTCTGGCGGCCGAGTGCGCCGGGGTTGACCCAGTTCGAGTACCAGCCGCGACTGCCGCCGTTCGGCGTCACGGTGATCAGTGGAACGCCCTTGGTCGCCCGCTCGGTGATGACCTGGTTGCGGGGGGCTTCGGGGTACTCCGGGGCCCCATGCAGCGTGTAGTTCACCGGGTAGCGGGTGGCGGCGCCGCCGTCGTACCCGGCCGGCAGGGTCACCATGACGGTGTGCTCGCCCGAGACCTGACCCGGCAGCACGCTGTAGGCCGGGACCTGGTCGGACTTCACCTTGAAGGTGAACGTGCGCCTGTTGCCGTCCCGCCACTTCGGCTGGCTCACGACGGTGAGCCCGAAACCGTCCGCGAAGTGCGGTGGCGGCGTCGCGGCATGCGCGACGGGCGCGGCCGGCCCGAACATTCCGAGCGTGCCGGCCACGGCAGCAAGACCGACGAGCCCGGCGACCGGGCCGCGTAACACTCCACTGGAAAGGATCTTCATACGACTTCCCCCGTTTTTTCGGTGCGAGACCGATGTGATGTGACTTCCTCAGATGGTGGAGCGACCCCTCAGCTGGTGTCAACACGGCGTTGCGGCAAGGGAGTTGCAGTGCTATGGGGCTTGGGGTGCCCGATCGCCGGGAGGTCCCGGGTCAACCCCTGACGGAGGAGGGTGCGCTCCGGCGCTCAGGCCCCCTTCGGCCGCCTGGGCGCCGGGGGAAGGGGCGCGGTGTACCTCGGCCGGGCCCGGGGGCGCACGGCCACCGTGAAGGTGGTGCGGCCGGATCCGGCGCGGGACGACGCGTTGCGGGGCTGGTTCCAGCGCGAGGTCGAGGCGGCTCGGCTGGTGTTTCCGGAGCACCTCGGCCTCCGGCAACGGCCAGGCCTACGGCTCAACCGACAAGGGCCTGACGGCCATCAGGGCCAACGGGAAGTGACCGGGGCCGCAGACCAGCTCCTGCTCACGCTGAGGAGGATGCACAACGAGCGGTTGCCCCCACCCCATGGGAGCGGAGGCAACCGAGTCAGGACATCTCAGGAGTGGAACAGCGAGATAGAGCCTCGCTCTTCAGATGTCGAAGTGCAGCCGCCAAAGGGCATTGACCGGCATGTACTGGCCATTGAGGCGGTCGGTTGCACTACCAACGCACAAGGAAGCGGCCTCAGCGAGCCGTGCCTCATCCCTCATCCCTCCTGCCTCCTGCCTCCTGCCTCCTGCCTCATGGCGCCTTGACGGTGCTCACCGCGTTGTCCCCTCCCGGAGAGCCAGAGGCCGTATGCACCTAGGAGGGAGGCTGCGGTCGTGGCGACATCCCGAGGCGGGACATCCGCCCCGAGAATCAGGACCACTCCGGTTGCCAGAGTCGCCACGAAGGCGACGAGATCCGCCACCTGCCGCGGCGAGGCGATGCGGTGGCAGGCCAAGCACGACCGCGACGCCTTCAAGGAGGTGTGGCTGCTGTTCGACAACGAACACGGCCGCATCCCCTCTACCCCGGCGAGTCCGTGTGGATCGAGTACGCCGACACCGTCGGCGATGACAAGTGGGGCAACTGGTTCCAGCGAGCCGTCCGCCTGCCCACCGAACAACTCGAAGTCCAACTCGCCTTCCCCGCCACTCACAGACGAGCTCTTCGCCGCCATGGAACGGATCGGCCAGGTCCACCCCTTCGCAAAGGGCATGGGCATCGCCGCGCCGCAGATCGGCATCGCGCGCGCCGCTGCGGTCGTCCAACCGCCCGGCGACGCACCCGCGATCATCCTCCTCAACCCTCGGATCACCACCTGCTCTGACGAGATGGACGAGCAGTACGAGGGCTGTCTGAGCTTCTTCGGCGTCCGCGGCCTCGTCCCGCGCCCCCTGAAGATCACCGTCGAGACCACGGCCCTGGCCGGCGAGATCGTGACCACGGTGTACGAACGCGGCCTCGCCCGCCTCATCCACCAACGTGGCCGAGCTCGCCGATGTCCTTGGGAGCGTCTCCACCAGCAGTATCGCTCCGGCCTGGGAGACCACCCCACGACCATCGCCCTCGACGCGGACACACGGGTAGGGCCCAAGACGCTCCTTCACCTGGAAAGTGCTTCGTTCCTCGCAGCCAACGGGGCCCTCAGCAACTCCTATTGTGGTGGCGCGGGAGGAGCGCCTCCGTTTTTCTGACCGAGCCTCGGACAGCTCCCCCTGTGAAAGAGCGAGGTTAAGTCAGCATTCTGCGATTGTTCGTCCTGGCTACGTGGCCATCGTAGCCAGGATAATCCGCGTCAGCGCAGGAACCCTTCGTAATTGCGTTGCTGGAGCTGACTCTCGATCTGCTTCACGGTCTCCAATCCGACACTCACGAGGATGAGGATGCTCGTGCCGCCGAACGGGAAATCGCTGCTGTTGAACAGCACCAGTGCCGCTGTGGGCACAAGGGCGATCAGTCCCAGGTAGAGCGCTCCCGGCCAGGTGATCCGGTTGAGCACGTAGCCCAGGTAGTCCGCCGTGGGTCGCCCAGCCCGGATACCGGGGATGAACCCGCCATGCTTCTTCATGTTGTCGGCAACGTCTTTGGGGGTAAAGGAGATGGTGACGTAGAAGAACGCGAAGAAAACGATCAGCAGGAAGTAAAGTGTCAGATAGATCGGTTGGTCACCCCTGGCGAGATTGGTGCTGATCCACCGGGCCCATCCTGACGATGAGCTACCGCCGAGATCGATCAAACTGGGGATGGTGAGCAGCGATGAGGCGAAGATGACGGGAACGACACCCGCCTGGTTCACCTTCAGTGGAATGTAGGTCGAAGTGCCGCCGTAGGAACGGCGGCCGATCATTCGTTTTGCGTACTGGACCGGGATCCGGCGCTGCGCCTGCTCGACGAAGACCACGAGGCAAACCATGCAGAGGCCGACCGCGATCACGATGGCGAACTCGCCCCAGCCGTCCAGGATTTTACCCGACTTCTTGATCCCCCCAAGGTTGGCTGGGAAGCTGGCGGCGAGTGAGGTGAACATCAGGATTGACATGCCGTTGCCGATGCCGCGGTCGGTGATCAGCTCCCCGAGCCACATCACTACGGCGGTGCCGGCGGTCATGGTGATGACCATGACGGAGGTCCGGAAGAACGAGGTGTCCGGGATGATCTGGGCGCGGACCTGGCAGGCGGGGAAGAGCCCACCGCTTTGGGCTTTGGCCACCAGGGCGGCGCCCTGGAGCACTGCCAGGCCCAGCGTCAGGTACCGGGTGTATTGGGTGATCTTCGCGGTACCCGCCTGGCCCTCCTTCTTCAGCGCCTCCAGGCGCGGAACGACCACCGTGAGCAGTTGAAGGATGATGCTCGCCGTGATGTACGGCGTGATCCCCAGGGCGAAGATGGTGAGCTCCAGTAGCGCACCACCGCTGAACATGTTGATCAGGCTGAAAAGGCCGTCGTTGCCGCCGGCCGACTTGATGCACTGCGTCACCTTCCGATAATCCACCCCAGGGACTGGAACGTTCTGCCCCAACCGATAGAGAAGCAAGATTCCAAGCGTGAAGAGTATCTTCTTGCGAAGGTCGGACGCTTTGAAAACCTTCACGAATGCGGTAGGCACTTTTCAAGTCGTCCTTAATCTCTCAAGTTGATAGGTGTGTGCACTGATTCCCGACTTCCCTTGCCCGCCGAGTTGCTGCCACCTCAGTGGTCGGAGCACCCGTTGATGACGGCTCGCTGAGGTGGGTCATTCCGCTCCTGAAGCAATCGGTCAGGCATGGAGCGCGGGTAAGAGTTGAGTTGAGCACGGTTATCTTCGCGGGCTGATCGCCAATGACCTCTGCCAATCTGGAGACGCCTCAATATTCCAGTTGTAGGCAGCACTCGTCGCCGGCCAGAAGTAGCTTTCTGAGTGCAGCCAAGACTGACGTGAAGTCATGTAGCTCGTGCGCCGGCACGTCTTTGGCAGCGGCATCGCATGGCGATCTCTTGGTTGGCGCCCCCGCCAGCGGGACATCTCAGTGGCTGGTTGCCTGCGAACTCAACGGCTCTGCGCAATTGCGGTGGGGCCAACAGGCACCGTGGCAGCGTCGTTGTTGCTGATGTGGAGATTCTGGAGATCATCTTCCGTCGGACAGTTGCTTCCGCAGGTGCCCAGCATGTGGATGTCGACGGCAAGTTGGTTCGGGTAGTGCCCTGCCCCGCTGCGGCCCGGTGGCCTGGTCGCGGCGTGGGCAGCCGACGCGGAGGGTACGCGGAGATTACCGGTGCCGGCTCGCGAATCTGCCGGTCGGCGGGCGGTCGGTGGTGGTCGACTCGAAGCTCCAGCAGCAGTGCGGCGCAGCGCTCGCATGGGGCGAGGTACTCCTCGACCCGGTGCCGCTGCCGAACGCAGCCGCGCAGGTAAGCGGGGGGTTTCGAAGCGTACTCACGGCCCTCCCACTCCCTCTCCTCCATCCCGGGCGCGCGCTGTCAGTTGGGCGTCAGGCCGTTCCGCCAGCGGGTCGATGCCCGCCGCTCCAAGATCCCCGCACCTTGGTCTCGACATTCCTGCCATCACCGTCCGCTCCTCAACCGCCATAGCCCGAACCTTGGCCAGCGCTACTTGGCCGTTGAGGTGTGGCCGGGATCGGGGTCGGCGCGGTCGGGCAAGTGCGGGTGGGGATCGGGACCGGCACGGTCGTTGAGGCGTGGGTCGGCATCGGGACCGGCACGGTCGTGCAGGTGCGGTTCGGGACGGGGACCGGCGTGGTCGTGGAGGTGGGTTGGTGATGAGGAACGGTGGGCCCGCCTTGAGCGGAAGCGCTCGGCAGGACTTCCAGCCCGACGCCGAGCCCCGCGATCGTCAGCGCCGAGCCGGTGGCCATCCAGACCGTCCGAGCACGCCGACGGGCACGGACCCCAGCTTGCAACCGCTGCCGGTGCTGGTCCTCAAAAGGGGTGTTTGCCTGGGTGTCGCGCATCATCCGCGCGAGTTCGTCTTCGAAGTCTTCCATGATGTCTCCTTTCACTTCACCGGCTCGACGGCGTCACCGAGGAGCTGCCGCAACCGCGTCACGCCCCGTGACGTAAGGGACCGGGCGGTGCCCACCGGACACCCCAGCGCCTCGGCAACCTGCACCTCGGACAGGTCCTGGTAATAGCGCAGCACCACCGCGGTGCGCTGTCGCACCGGCAGCAATGCCAGCGCGGCCTCCAACCGAGTCCGTTCCTCCACGGCAGTGGCCACATCGCCGGCCTCGGGAAGATCCGGCAACCGTTCCACCGGACGCTCGCCCCACCAGCGACGTCGCGCCGAGCGAGCCGCCGCACGTGCCAGCACCCGGCGCACATACGCCTCAGGCGCCTGCTCGGCCACCCTCGGCCACGCAAACCACAGCTTGACCAGCGCCTCCTGCAGCAGATCCTCGGCCCGATGCCGATCTCCACCGGTGAGCAGATGCGCCAGGTGAAGCAGTGCCGGCCAACGAGCCGAGACGAACCGGTCGAACGCATCGGTCCGCAACTGCCTCATCAACGCCGTCCCCCGCCTCGATCACTTGCCTACACCCCTACAAAGGCACTGACCCCCGTCCCGCTATGCAGTCCCCGGGCGTGAGCTGCCTCACACACCCACCTCAGTCCCGTGCGTAGTTCACCCACCGAAGCGCACATCCCGCGGGAGTTCGTCACTCTCATGTCCCGCCGCCTGTCCCGCCCACACCGGCAGACGACCCAGCTTCGGGGTCTGTCAATTGAGAGGCCCTACTGACCTTGAATGACTGGAGTTACGGCGATTCGAGGACGAAGCCGGTCTCAGCGATGAAGCCGTCGAGGACCGTTGCAGTGAGTGTGGGGAGGGCGCCGTCGTGGCTGGTTTCGAAGTGGTCGCGAAGGGGGCCGTTGTCGTCGGCCACGACGGACCAGGAACCTGGTGCCCCTGGACGAACGTGTTTGTGCTGCACACGGGGTCCAGTGGGAGTGGCCGCAGGAGTTGGGCTCCGGCTCGGAAATGACGTGCTGGCGTGGGCTACGTCGTGGCTGACGGGCTCGCCGTCGCGGTAGGCCGTGAGACGGTCGGGTCGGAAGCCACCGGCCCGAAGAGTGCCGGTCCGGCCCGCAGCATCCCGACATTCACCAGGCAGCCCCGCTGCTGTGCTGACGGCAGGTCAGGCTTTGGGTGCACCGGTGCAGCCGCGGTGCACAAGGGGGTGAAAGACAGCCGGGAACCACGAGACGTTGCGAGCAGCGCTTTCGCAGGTCACAGGAGGTCTTCCGGGTTCCCGCCCAGCTCACCCGACCCCACCCTTTAGATGTCGAAGTACAAGTGAGGAACGGTCCTGAACTGGAGGTTTCCTAGGATCGAGCGATTGCCGGTGCGCAATGGGTGTATATGGCGGGTTCTTCGCAGCCCGGAGGCGGTGCCTCACCGCTCTGCTGGATCGATAGGCGGCTGTTCGTCCCGCGGCTCAGCTCTCCCAATCGCGTGCCATGAGGCAGCGAGGATCCGGCAGACCTCAACTCGTTGCCCTTGGTCGCATCCCTCTAGGCAGCGCAGAATTCGACTCAGCAGCAAATCGCGTACCCGCAGGTCCTCGATCCCTCGTGAGTCTGTCCACTCCTCGGCCTCCCGCCTTTCGTCGCGAGAGAGGTCACTGGGAACTCGTTTCCACAGAAGCACCTCGCCATCGCGCGGGGGAGGCAGACGGATGGGGCCACCATCCGCAGGCGTTACGGTGACGTGAGCCGAGCTGGCCGCGTCATGGAGGTTCATTCCCTTTCGTTGCCCCGAACGCGCAGGCCGGCGAACCCGCGCACGTCACCGTAGAAGTGATCGAACCGCGCAAGGAGTTCAAGGAGAACTTCGTCCGCCAATGTCGGACTCCAGGGCCCCGGCTTCACGCTCTGCCCCTCCGGCTCTGCTGCTCGCACGCCAATGAAGAGCACCATTGAGCTGACGATCCTTGAAGCTGCTGGCCAGCACGTGGGCCATGTGTGCTTCCAGGCGACGTTGACGTGGGTCGGGGGAATCTGTCCGCCTCGGTCATGACCTGTTGGCCGGCCCCAGGAGGCGGAAGTGAACCGTGATTTTGGGGGAGCTGTTACCAGCTTGGCCGAAATCGTCCAGAACTCTCGAACCGCTTTGCTTGTCCACGTCGGCACCTGGTCGGGTGTGAGGCCCCTGGCCCTGGATCTACTTATTGGCTGAATGCATCGAGGAAATCACGAAGGATGCTGCCGGAGAATGGATCAGCCTTGGGGTCTTCGGGGGTGACTAGGCTGACGGCAAAGTACTCGGACAATAGAAGAGAAGTGCCCTCGACGGCCGCTGAATCTTCCGGATCGGTTAGCTGAACCCCGATCACCTGGTGGGCGTGGAGCGCGCCTGGGTACCTCTTGTAGAGGACAGAGAATGGGCCTTCACTGCGGTCATTCAGCGCGTACCCACGGTCCTCCCAGAAATCCTCCATGTCTTGGCCATCGGAGAATGTGACAATGTCAGAGTAGTCCGCTTCTGGATCTTCTGGAAGCTGCCAATCCCTGAGTGATTCCGCAGTCACCTCTTCTCCGTCGAGAAACAAGCCGGGCCATCTCTGGGCCTGACTCTGGGTGAACTTCTTCATCGCTGCCGGGAAGGCGTGATCGATAATGAAGTCGCTTGAGTATCCCGTGACGTCCATGAAAAATCCTTGCTCGCTCTTGCCTGTTCAGGCGTTCACGCCTGGTGTTGTTCCGTGATATTTGATGGCTCCGCGCGGGATCTGAACATCGTTTGACGAGAACCAGATGTGACTTCTTCCGCCCTTTAGGCGGCCTGGGAAGAGGCTTTTGTCAACTTCAAACTCAATCATGTATTGCGACTTTTCCTTGGTTAGGCCGAGATAGGACTTGAAGCCGCCCTTCTTCTTTAGGACATCTTCGGGCCCCATGGGGGTCACATAGACCGCCGATGAGTTCTTGCCCTTAGAGCTCTTGGGAACCTTCAAGGTAATTGAGTCTTTGCCTCCACCGCTCATAATCTTGTTGTAGCCTTCCTTGGTCGTGTAGTGCCTGACGACGGTCTTGCACTTCGGTGCGAGGCCGAGGGGGTCGGTCCAGGCGTGGGGATTGCGGACGTACGTGACGGGGTTGGGGGCTGGTGCGAGGCCGAGGGGGTCGGGGGCGGTGTAGCGTGCGGTTTCGGGGTCGTAGTAGCGATGGACGTTGTAATGAAAGCCCGTTTCGGGGTCGAAGTATTGACCGGGGAACCGAAGAGGGGTGTAGGCGGTGCTGGTAGCGGCCCAGGTGGTAGCGCCCCAGAGGGTGGTGCGCGTTCGCCAGGCGATATTGCCGGTTTCGTCGATGAGTTCGGTTGGGGTGCCGACGAGGTCCGTGATGATGGCGAAGAATCGCTCGTCGACTTCCTGCTGGGATGCGTCGGCGGTCGACTTCCGTTCCGTTTGGGTAATGGGCTGTAGCCCGTCGTGCTCCCATGTGAGAGTGATGGCCCTGGGCAGATCCATGGTGTTGGTGGTCTGCTCCACCAGTTTACTGCCGTCCCAGGTGAAATCGACCTGCTCATGGATCGTTCCGTCAGCTGCTACGCGCTGCTTTGCAATTCGGCGGCCGAGAGGGTCGTAGAGGTACCGCCAGAGTTGGCCGTCGGGGGTGGTAACGCTGGTTAGTCGGTCTTCAGCGTCCCAGGCGTAGCGCCAGGTATCGGGTTTGTGGGAGAGACGGATCTTCTGGCGGAGAGTGATGCGGCCTTGGGCATCATGTTCGTAGCGGATTTGGCCTGCGCCAGTGATGCGGTTGCCGGTATAGGTGCGAGGGCCGCGGGCTTCTGATCCTGGATGCTTGACCGGCCAGTCGGCGTGCGTCTGGTTTCCGGCGTCGCCGTAGGTGTAGGCCTCGCTCCAGTTATGGGCGTGGACTGCGGTGACCCGGCCAGATGTATCGAGGTCGAAGGTGCGGGAGCCGTTGAGGCGGTCGTCGATGCGGGTGAGGTTGCCGTCTCGGCGGTAGGTGTAGCTGCGATGCTGGACGGTGCGGGCCGCAGCAGTCAGGGATTGGCTGCTCAAGTGATCGGTGGGGTCCCACTCATGGGCCAGGGTGACCGTTTCGCCCAGGCGACGGGCGGTTTCGCGACCTGCAGCGTCGTAGGCGAAGCTGATTTCGTGACTGGAGACGGTCAGTGCGGTGCGGTTGCCCGTGGAGTCGTAGGACCATGCCGATTCGGCACCCATTGGGGTACGGCGGTGCGTGCGATGGCCGAGGACATCGTAAGCAGTCGTCAGCGTCCGGCCGTTCACTGTTTCGGAGAGTACGCGGCCGAGCTGGTCGCGTTCCAGAGCGAGGGTCGCGTCCGAATTGGTGGCCTGGAGGAGACGACCGGCTGCGTCGTAAGCGAAAACGGTACGCACGTCTTCGGCGGATTTCTCGGTGACCTGGCCCAGGACGTCGTGCGTGAAGCTGACGGTCTGGCCGAGTGCGTTGGTGCGGCTGACGAGCTGTCCCACGACGTCGTAGGCGTAGGTGAGGGTCCGGCCGTCGAAGTCGGTCTCGGATACCAGGCGGCCGACCGGGTCATATTCGTAGGTCCACTCCAGGCCCTGCGGGTTGCTGACCGTGGTGAGCTGGAGGTTGGTGTCGTAGGTGAACTCGTAGCGCACCCCATCAGGACCGGTCCACGCCGACATCTCGTCGAAGTGTGCGTACTCGTAGCTCGTGACCCCGACCACGGCGTCCGTATGTGAAGTGCAATTGCCTTCGCCGTCGTACGTCCACAACTCACCGGTGCCGTCAGGGCCGACGCGGGAAGCGAGTTGGCCCTCGACCGTCCACGTCAGGTGTGTGGTGTGGCCAAGAGCGTCGGAGATCGAGGTGATGAGTCCGAAGGCATCGCGCCGGTAACGGGTGATCGCCCCCTGTGGGTCGGTGACCTTGACGGGCAGCCCGGCCGGGTCGCACTCGATGCGTGTGGTGTGGCCGAGCGCGTTGGTGATGGCCGTCAGATAGCCGCGACTGTCGTAGTCGTAGCAGGTGGTGGCCCCGCTGGGGTCGGTCTCCGACGTGCGGTTGCCACGCTCGTCGTATGCCTGCCGCCAAGTCGCGCCCTCCGGACCGGTGACCTCGACGGGAAGGTTCAGGTCGTTGTAGGCAGCGGTGGACACCAATCCGTCGGGGCGTATGACAGAGGTGAGGTTGCCTGCTTCGTCGTACGTGAGGCGCGTGGTTCGCCCCAGGGCGTCGATGGTGGAGACCACCCTGTCATAGCGGTCCCGTTCAGTACGCTCCACGTCGCCCAGCGGGTCGATCTCGGCGACCACTTGTAGCGCATCGTTGACCAGGAAGCGGGAGGTGTGGCCGAGGAGTCCGTGGTCGTGGTGATGCGCAGGCCGGTGTCAGGATCGGTCTGGTCGTAGGTCAGTCGCATGCTGACATGGCCTTCGACGCCGCCTTGGGCGATGCACCGGTTGTGGTCGTCGTAGAAGTAGTCGTACCGGCTGTCGTTGCTGTCGGTCCAGGAGACGATTCTGCCGGCCTCGTCGTACTCGAAGCAGGTCGTGCGGCCGGAAGAGTCGGTGACGTCGGTTAGGTGCCCGTCGGTGTAGCCGTAGCGCTTCAGCCGTTGGTCGGACTCCTCAGGTCCCACACCGGCCAAGTGCAGCGCGGTGACGCGCCCGTCGGCGGTGGTGAGCTTCAGGTGATAGCCCGCCCCGTGGCGGATGTCGGTCGGCGCGCCGTCCTGGTCGTAGTCGAAACTGATCCACTGATTGTTGCGGTCCGAGATTTCGTCGAGCAGCGCGAGCCCGCCATCGCGCGGAGCAAAGTGCCGCACTTGGCGGGTGGTGGGGTTGGTGATGGCGTAGTCGCCGTTGCCATCCACTTCCAGGGGCCAGCGCGGGCCTGCCTCTGGCAGTACGGGGGTGCCGGTGGTCGGGTGTCGATAGGAGAGCAGCAGCCCGTCTTCGGTGACGAAGATAATGCCGCTGTCATCGATTTCCAGGTGCTGATCGGCTGTGCTTGCCCACGAGGGACCGAACCACCGGCCGATGCCATATCCCGACTCGGCTCGGCGCGAAAAGCTGAGGGGCAGGAGTCCGGGCAGTGTGATGTCAGTCTGCGGCAAGTACATTTTGCCGCTTGCCATGTCAACCGGGTCGCTGCCCCCGGAGCACACGCTGTCCTCCGTGCGGGTGCTGTTGTTCTGGTGATCGCGCCCGAGCTGATCCCGGGACTTGCTGTTGGCCCGGCCGCCCTTGGCAGACCGGCCGGCTCTCAGCCCGCCGGCGGTGTTGGGGGCCTGAGGGTCTTTCTTGCCGTCCTTGCCGAGCCCCTTGAAGTGGTCGGCCAGCCCGTTGTCGTTGTCGCGTTGGTTCTTGACCATCTGTTTGACGCCGCGGGTCATGTTCTCGTCGAGGTGCTTGGCGGTCTTCTTGACGCCGTCCTCGATGCCGTCGACGACCTTGTCCAGCACCACGTTCGCCGCATCCGCGATGGCATCCTTGCCCCGGGTACGGCCGTGATGGCTCCTGGCCCGGACGATCTTGCCGCCGGCCTTGTTGCGGAACGTGCCACTCGCGCTCTGCAGACCGGTCACGACGTTTTGGTGTTCGGCCTCATCGAAGCTGAACCCGCCGCCTCCAGCCCTGCCCCCTCCTCCGCTGCTACCTCCCGCGCTGAGGAGCCCCATCGTCGGGTTGGCGGCAGCTGACTTGGCGGAGTCCTTAGCGTCCTGGACACCCTGACCGAAGCCGTTCTTGCCGGCCTTAGCGGTACGGCTGAGGTCGACGCCGTCCTGGACACCGAGGGCACTGGCGCCGAGTTGGACGACGAGGTCCCCAACCATTGCACCGAGCGCTTCCTCGACCGGGGTGAGGGCGATGCTGACGACCTGCTCGGCAACCTGCTGGCAGACTTCTTTGAACAGCCGCTTGAGGATCATCCGGGTCGCCTGCGTCGCCCCCATCGCGCCCAATTCCGACAAGCCAAGGGTGAAGGGGGCCGCGACCTGGGCGGCGATCACCTCCGCGGCCAGGATGCCCAGCTGGATCAACGCACCGATCTTCGCACCCTCGATGAGGACCGCGACACCGTCCATCGCGGTGCCCGCCATACGGCCGCACTCGGCAAGACCCTTCAGGTGCTTGCCGTTGACCTTGCCCCAGTGAGTGTTCAGCGCCTCCACGGCCAGAGAGCCGCCTGCCGATCCGACCAAACTTTGGATGGCCGTGTGCGCCTCGTTCGCGCCCTCGTCGATGTCGTCGGCAAACTCCCGCATGGCGTTCGCCATCTCGCGGTAGTCGTCCTCGTCCACATTCGGCCACGACACGCCGATCAGATCGAGCAGCTCATCAGCCCAACCCGGCAGCACCACACCCATGCGAAGACACGCCCCCCCCGATGAAAGTCGTCTCAGACGATCACACGCTCTCACCTGTGGAAATGGTTCCTCAAGACGCTTTTGAGTCCTGAATTGCCCACACGCGGCCAGCATCTCGTAGCCCAGTGGGCGAGGTGTAGGTCCTCCGGCCGACTTGGCCGACTGAGTTGTTGGGACGCCGGGTGGGAAGGCCGGTCTCCCTACAGCGGACGGCGCGGTACTTGCCATGCATCGGCTCTCCGCCGAGCAACCTGGCCCTGACGCGCGCTGCACCCGAGTGGCCGATGCACTGGGGCAGGTCACCTTCTACCAGCTCGACTTGCGTGGGCAGACGACAAGGGAGACCGATCCCTCGGACGCGGTCACCACCTTCGAATGCGACCGGTACCGCCGACTGCTATGGCGTACGGACCCGCTGGGCCGTACGGTCACGAACGTCCAGCCGCTCCCCTACGGCGAGGGCGGGAGGAGGAGACGATGAATCCGTCATCGCCGCGCGGACGCCTGCGCGATGCCCTGCTGTGTGCAGGCGAAAGGGGTGACGTAGACGAGGCGGGCCTCAGCGCGGCAGTCACCGCCGCGCTGCGCGAACTGGCTTGGGAGGCGCTGGGCGAGCGATCGCGCGTCGAACTGGTCACCGGTGGCGCTGAGGACCACTCCTGGGGACGAAGCCTCGGTCTTCGGCTTGCGGACTATGACGTAGAGCTGCCGGACGTGCTCTTGTACGCAGACCAGAGCGACCTTCCGCCCCAGGTGCAGGAGAGTTGCCCGACTCTGTGCCACGAGGAGTGGGAGGCCGTACTGCTGGTCTCCAAGCTCATCTTCATTGGCCTTCAGTCGGAGCCCGAGCCTGTGCACGCCGATGCCGACCAACATCCGCAGGTCACCCCGAGACCGCCCCGGTCGGTAGCGAGAGAACGATTTTGCCAGGCGCTGGCTGCCATTTCGGAACGCCCTGATCTGCACCAGGACGAACTCACTGCACAATTGCGGACTGCACTCTTGAACTTCGCGTCGGAGACACCCGACAGCAAGGACGCCGCTCAGCGCATCGCGGTGCTGCACACCGGGGAGCTCCAGGAAGGGCCGCGCTTGTGCCTCAGCCGCTCGGGGTTGGCCTTCGCGAAGGTAGTGCTGAGCGCTGGTGGCTGTCCTGTCCCCAGCTGTGTATTGGAGGAATTCCCGGACCTGACCCAGGACGAGTGGAACGCCGTCATCCACGTCACAGGACTGACGTTCATGGCGTTCGAGACCGAGCCGGCCCGCGACGTGGGATAGCTTCCGTGTCGCGTTCACGGTCCAGGTTCGGCAATCGACAGTCGGTAACCAACAGAGGGGTCGCAACAGACGACGAGCGGTTGCCTCCACCTGAGTGGAGGCAACCGCTCTGAGTATTTCCGTCGGCTGCTGAGTTCGAGCTTTACTTGCTAGATGTCGAAGTACAGCACGGAAGCCATTCTGACCTGCGAATATGTGACCTGGATGACGGGCCTGGTGCACAACGGGTGCACACTGTGCACCCGCCGGGGGCTGCGGACCGGAGGGGCACCATCCGAGCGGTAGTCCGCCTACCGGGAGACCCCTGGGCGCCCATGCGCACTTGCGTGCACCCGCTCTCCCCTCCATACAGTGACACACCATGTCAGTACCTGCGGAAAGCATCCTCGCACTACTGCGTCATCAGATCCCCGTACGCGTCAATTCGACAGCCTCGCTGGTGATGGACACCGACAAGGCAGCCACAACCATCGCCCGCAAACGTGCACGCGAGCGAGGTGAGGAGGAACGAGTTCCTCGTAAGCCCGGGCTGGAACCGCTACAGACGGCCGAACAGAACGATCTCGCCACCACGCCTTGGGAGTTGCTCGGCGTCTTCGCACGAGCCGCCACCTTGGCTCGTCATGGGCGCGGAAGAGGCTTGGCCGAGCACTGGCAGGCCCTGAAGTACTGCCAGGCCCTGGGAGTCGGTGCCAGTGGCTACCTGGCTCTCACCGAGGAGGGGCAGAACCCAGAACTCTCCTACAGGGGGATGCAGGCCCGAGAGTTGGGACGAGCGCTGGGGTTGGCGATCGCAGAGCGCACAGTGCGGGCCCGCTTCCCGGACCACCTGGTCTCGACTGTCGACGCCGAGTCGGTGCTGCTTGCTGGATTCGCGCGCTCCGGACCGCGGCCTTCCCTGGGCGCTCGACCACGGCCTGACTTCTTCATCGAGGCATGGAAGCCCGGCGAACCGTCCCGGCTCTTCGTGGTGACGGCCAACGGAAATCACCAGAAGACGACCAAGCGCACGGGGAAGACCGACCGCTCAGCCTTCAAACAACTGGCCAGGGCCAGTGAGCGCGCTGAACATTTCCACCTCGCCGAGTGGAACACCACGCCCTGCCTCTTGATGTCCACCGAGCTGCTGGCCAAGGAGGGCACCACAGTCCACGCTCTGCAGGCACCGGGCCAGGGGCTGTTACCTGTGCGATCGGTCACAGGACGCGACAGTGCGGACGCCGTGCCGTCGAAGAGGAACCCTCCGTATGTCAACGCTGTGAGGGTGCCTGCCCGCGCTGGCGAGGAAGGCTTCCACGACGGCTTCCTCATTCCACGAAAAGATCGCGCGTGGTTCGGTCAGGTACTTGCCCGAACCGGTGCCGCGGGCCAACTGGCGTTTGCCGGCGCTGGCATGGAGATCGCTCAGTACTTGACCAGCGATCAGGGTCGCAAGCACTACGAACAGCGAACATTCGCAGGATCATCCAGCGTCCGGGACGCAGAGCACTGCTTCGGCGCGACCCGCTTCTTCGGTACTGACCAGGTCTTCAGGTTGAACAGGACCCGCGTCGAGGCGTTCTCAGGGGTGGCAGAGGACCTGTATCAGCTTCTGGTCGAAGGGAAGGTCGAGGCGTACCGGCGCCGCGCATACGAGTTCCGCCCCACGCTGCCGAATGGTGCGACCGCTCCGAAGTGGGGCGCGGTCTCCTTCGGTGAGGACGGCACTGTCATGGCTTTGCGTATTCTCCCGGAAAGAGACAAGCGATGTGCTCCGTGAACCAGACCCGGCATGTCCGCGCACTGGTGACCACGCCGGAGACTGACTCAAAGCCCTGTCAGAGGTCGCTCGTAAGCTCTGGAGCATGGGGAGCACTGGAATCACTGAAGCCGATGTCGACAAGGCGATGGCCGTCGTCGAAAGCAGCAGGCAGTCACTTCGGCGGGATGATCCCGCCGTCCAAGCACTCGCCGCGGCGGTATCCGTGCGGCGCCGCTTACAGGGAGAAGAGGCGGTCACGGACGACGAACTGCTCGCGGCGCATGACCAGTTGCACGCAAAGATGCCTCACAGGAACGGCGGCAGCCTGGAGGCACTTGCCGACGCTCTACTGGGCCGCGGGATGGTGCCCTCGCCGGGCGACTACGACGGCGACTGGTGGCTGTGGTGGCCCAAGAAGGGCTATGGGCCGTGTCGTGACTGCCGACAGAGTCGCTCACTGACGCGCTACTCCGCCAAGTGGGGCAAGCCGTACAGATACTTGTGCGCACGCTGCCGCAAGCAGGAACTGGCAGACGATACGGCGTATCTCAACAGCGTCACCGGTGTCACCCCGGAGGAAGGTGAGTCGGCCGAATCGCTCTTCAGCAGACGTACGGCAGCTCTCATCGGCCAGCTGGGCAGCCAGGCGGTAGCAGCACCCGAGAGGCAAGCGGGTCGCCCGGACACCGAACAGTGGGGCGAGTACGTAGACCGGCTCATGGAAGTGCTCGGCCCACTCGACTGGGCTGGCTGGGAGGTCCCGGACGAATACGATTCGGACTGGGATGCCGAAACTGGCCCGATGCTCTTCGCCACGCTGTGGCGTACCAGCGCCGCGCTGGACATCGAGTACTACCCGCGTGAAAGCCGGCTCCGATTTCTTCCCTACGAAGACGTATGCGGCGATTTCCCAGAATCTTTTCCCGCACTCGATGAAGAGGTCGAACTCACGGTCACCCTCCAGGGCGACGAGGCGGTCACGGTGGTCCAACATCGAGCCGGCGCGTTGGGATTGCTCGATGCAACTCGCGTCCGTGTGGTGGAGGGGGCTGATCGAGAAGCCGCGGAGGCGTTCGAAGCGGAATCGCTACTCTCCCTCTTCAGCCCGGCAGCTTCCTACCGGAAGATCCCGGTTGCAGACATCGTCAAGGAAGCTGTACAGCACCCCGATCTCAGCACCTATCTGCGCTGGGTTGTCGGTATGGCGGGCCGCAACGTGCACCCGGATCCGGTGCCCGATGCGGCGGCTCTGGGTATCGCGGCCTGGTGCTGGCGCAATGAAACGGCTGTGGAGGCTCACCATCTTCCCTCGGACGTACTGATGGCCCGAGTGAACATTGCGGTGACTCGCGCGGTGCTGCCTCATGTCTGCCCGTACGAAGGTATCGACTGGGACGGGATCGAGCAGTCACTGACTGATACAGACTGGGAACTCCCCAACGGTCGGGCTGTCTCCTCCCTGTTCGGCGACGGATGGCCGGAGGTGCAGTCGACGGTGCGTGAGCAGATCCGTAAATGGCAACGCCTCGACAGCGAACTTCTTGGTCCGGATACCACTTTGAGGCTGATGACGATCGGGGGCTCGACAAGCCATACGTGTCATTGGTGGGGCCAGGGACGGTGGCGCGCGATCTGCGAAGAGATTGTCCGCGATGCTGTCGAAGCTGGTTTCACGCTGCCACAGCCGTACGACTGCCGTGGTTCTGATGCCTTGATCGACGACTTGGAACACCCGGACATGCAGTCCGATGCCGTGCTGGACTGGCTCATCGACATGCCCGAAGCCCCCGTTTCAGGGCCTCACGGATTGCGCCACCATCCAGCTACCCAGCCGCTCGTGCGCGAATACGATCCGTGGTGGGCAACGCCGGAGGGAGACTGACTCCGCAGCCGTCGGCAGTCCAGTGCCCCTACGAGCAGATCGAGCGTCTGCCTCCAGCAGGACCTGCTGGAGGCAGACGCTCGGGGAGTCCTTCGGTCAACTACTCGCCGAGTTCGAGCTTTACTTTCTAGATGTCGAAGTACAGGTGGGAAACTGCTCTGACCTGCAGTGACGTGCGTCTTGCGAGGAGGCCGGTGCACAAGCGGTGCACACGGCGGACTCCTCCGCATCCCGGAGGCCGGAAACCTCACCGCGCCGCTGGCTCGCTGGGCGGCAGCTCGTCCCGCGGCTGCGCTCTCCCAGCCGTGTGTAATGAGGCAGCGAGGATTCGGCAGACCTCGACTCGTTGCCCTTGGTCGCAGCCCGCTAGAAGTCGTTCCAGACGGCGAAGCACCGCCAGATCCCGTACGTAGCGTGCGACGACTCCCAGGACCATGCACGCCGGTACTACGAGCGCCATCCCGGACAGGGTCATGACTTGTAACCCTCCTTGATGGACTCCACGACATCCTCGGCGCTGCGGCCGTACAGACAAGACTCGTGGCGATTCAAGATCACAGTGCGATCGCCGAGATGAGCAGAGCGCCGTGAGATCAACTCGATCGCCTTCGCCCGGGGCACGTCGTCAGCGAAGCCCTGGGCCAAGAGGACCGCACTGAGCGCTTCGACGGTGTCGCCGCAGCACCACTCGATCACGAGATCGCCAGCGTGATGTGTGTAGCAGTTGGCGAATCCATGTGGCTCTGCAGTCCTGTTGACCACCCCGGGGAGGCGCAGAATTCGACTCAGCAGCAAATCGCGCACCCGCAGGTCGTCGATCCCTCGCGAGTCTGTCCACTCCTCAGCCTCCTGCTTTTCGTCGCGAGAGAGGCCACCGGGAACCCGTTTCCACAGAAGCACCTCGCCGTCGCGCGCGGACGGCAGACGGATGGGGCCACCATCCGCACGCGTTACGGTGACGTGAGCCGAGCTGGCCGCGTCATGAAGGTTCAACTGCCTTTCATTACCCCGAACGCGCAGGCCGACGACCCCGCGGACGCCACCGTAGAAGTGATCGAACCGCGGGAGGAGTTCACGGAGAACCTCGTCCGCCATGTCGGGCTCCAGGGTCAGCTTCACACTCTGGCTCTCCGGCTCTGCTTCTCGCACACCCAGAAGAGCACCATTGAGCTGACGATCCTTGAAGCTGCTGGCCAGTACGTGAGCCATGTGCGCTTCCAGACGGCGCTGACGTGGGTCGGGGGAATCTACGACCGAGGACCCGAGGTAGACATGGACCTGCTTCGCCAGTCTTGAAGCAGTCGCCTGTTTGAGCGACGTCTGGCGAACGATTTTCTTCGCCAGGCTGTTGGCATTGCGCGACTTGGACATACCTTGCCCCTTCCACTTGCCGCCCGGCGACGACAGGAGAGACAGGTCGGATGTCCTGATGCGTACTGACTGCCAACTGCGGGTGACTCTCAAGAGCCCACTGCTCGCTCCGGCGCCGGGACCGGATGTAGCGAGACGCACTGCCGCAGCAGCGCCGCATACAAGCTACACCAACGTCTTGCGCTTGAGTCAGCGATCGGATGGTTCGAGTGCCGGATAGAGCCGCCCCCGTGTCCTGTCACCGGCATGCGATGGCGCCTGATCTGGGTAGGCCAGCCGTAGCCCCTCACCGGGCATGACCTGTTCGCGAGGCCCCAGGAGGCAGAAGTGAACCGCGATTTAGAGATTCGGGCGTCGAAGATCTTCAAGAAGCAGCAAGGCGAGATCTTGTGGCCGTACGGACTTGCTACCCCGAATCGGCGACGCAGTGGGCTAAGCGAGGACCAGTACAAGGAGGCTGCTGCCCACGCGCGCGTGGCTCAACTGGTCATCGTCGAATGGGCCGAAGACCACGGTCTGCGTAGCAGCGAGAGTGGGTGCTGCCCACGATGGCTGTTGCGCAATGCCAGCGGGCAGTGCGAATCCGACGCGTGTGAGAACTACGGTTCTGGCCCCCGCAACGACGAGCGCTGGCTTGATCACACCATCTTCTGGCTCAAGGACGGACTGCCGGCCGCGATCACGTCCTCGCCGTATTCGGTGAGTGAGGATGACCGAAGCCGTATCGAGCAGTGGCAGGAGTCCGGCCTTGTGGCAGCGTTCGGTGGGCCAGGTTGGTACGGGTACGGCACAACGCAGATCGTCATCTGGCATCCCAAGCGCCTTGCCTCCGTGTACCTGGCAGAAGACGCCGACAGGCTCCTGAGGCACAGCAAGTAGTCAAAGCGACCGGGGTTTCCCAGCAGTAGCCCGCACGTTGCGAGACGACCTTGTGCGCTGGAGTCAGACCGCAGCCCGGTACCGCTGCCCGATTGCCTTGCGAGCCTTCTCAACGGCGCCCGAGACCCGGTGCACGTACCGGCGTAGCGTGAACGCCGGGTCCTCGTGGCCCAGGATGTCGGCGAGCGTATAGACGTCCACGCCTTCACTGATCGCCTCCGAGGCGAAGAGGTGCCGGAGGGCGTGCATCATCTTGTCGCGGCAGGCTTCCCACTTGCGGCCCTTGCCGGTCGGTTTGTCGTTCACCGCCTCGATGGCGCCGATCGCCTCAAGTCCCGCCTTCCAGAGGAAGTTGAAGTAGTTCTTGTTGAGCGCTTTGCGCTCGCGCGTGGTGAACATGAGGCGTACGGTGACCAGCTCGCCGTCCTTCTCCAGCCACGGCAGCATGACCTTGGCCGGGGGAAACTCCCGCATGTGCTCGCGCAGCAGTGCAGCCAAGTCCTCGTCGAGGGGGACGTAGCGGTCTTTCGGGTTGTCCTTGGTGCCACCCTTGGGCGGGGCGAAGACGAGCGTGCCGCGGTGATGCGTGATCTGGCGGCATATGCGGACAGTCTTGTCGCCCTCCGACCAGTCCACGTCGCCGGGCTGAAGCCGAAGATCTCACCCTGGCGCATCCCGATACCACGGCCACAGTCGACCGTGGCCTGGTACCGGTCGGGCAAGTGCTTGCGCAGATCGTCCGTCTGCTCCCAGGTGAGCGGCACTTCCTTGGCCGACTTCTTCGATCGCCTGGGCTTCACGCGCTTGACCGACCCGGTCTCGCACGGGTTCCTCGGGATCAGGTCGTCGTCCACCGCCATGGCGAGGATCGACGACAGGTGGGTGAAGATCAGGCCGACGGTGGTCTCGTCGAGCACCTGTAGCCGGCGCTTGATCCAGGTCTGGATCGTCGATGCCTTGACCTGTCGCAGCCTGAGACCCCCCAAAGGCTCGATGATGTGGTTGCGGACGCGAGATTCGTATTGGTGGTATGTCCGGGGGTTGTCGAACGTCTGGTTCGCCAGCCACTGCGCGGCGATGCTCTTGAGCAGCGTGTCGCCCTTCTTCGGGGCGATGTACGTACCGTCGTCGACGGCCCCCAGCATCCGCGCGTCTATGGAGGACCCTACGTCCTCACGCGCTTCGAGCGCATCCGCCAAGGAGGAAGCCCGCCCCAAGGTTGTCTGGCCGCCCGTGGCAGTCCCCGGACAGGGGACGGTCCCGGGCAACGGGGACCGAGCCGAGTCGCGGTCCCCTCGCCAGGGGATCGGCGATGGTCTCCACAGCGGGGACGGTCCCCTCGGTCCGGATGCCGGGGACCGGTCCCGTCGTGCAGGGACCGGGGACCAGCCGCACCAGCGTGTTGCTCCGCTGCCATCGAAGGGCGGGCCCTCGCCCCACGACCAAGCACGGGCCACGGAGCGGACATCCGGTGACGAGGAAGAGATGAACGCCAGCGGCACGCGGACCGGACCAACGGATGTGGGCCATTCCGGTCCGGGCGAACCAGTGCCGCCCCCGAAGGCGGACGATGAGCCTGGTCCCGGTCCCCTGGTCCCCGCTGTGGGGACCGGTCCCCAGGGCGTGGGGACGGAACCAGGGGACCGTGCGGCAGGGGCCCTTGGTCCCCAACGAGCTGCGGCGACCGACGGTCCCGTGGGGACCGAGCAGGTACGGAGCGGGACTGTGGTCCCGGATGACGGTTCGGGGACCGGGGACCGCGGGGGCTCCGGCACCGAGGCGACCAATGACGGAACCGTGCTGCTGGATGAGCTGCAGGCGGCGATCGGCCGGTACGTAGTGCTGCCGAGTGAGGAGGCCCTGACGGCGGTCACCTTGTGGGTAGCGGCCTCTCATATCCAGCCCGCCCTTCAGCACGCGCCGCGTCTGGCGGTGGTGGGGCCGACCAAGGGGTGTGGCAAGTCCCGTGTCCTGGATGTGCTCCACGAGACCGTGTCCCAGCCGATGATGACGGTGAACACCTCACCGGCGGTGGTCTTCCGCGTCATAGGCAAGAACCCGCCGACGCTGCTGGTGGACGAGGCCGACACCATCTTCGGTCCCAAGGCGGGCGAGAAGGAGGATCTGCGCGGCCTGTTGAACGCCGGGCATCAGCGCAATCGGCCGGCCTGGCGCATCTCCGGACCGGAGCACAAGCCGACGGCGTTTCCCACCTTCGCCATGGCCGCGTTGGCCGGGATCGGCGATCTGCCTGACACGATCATGGACAGGGCGGTTGTGCTTCGCATGCAGAAGCGCAAGCCGGGTGAGCGGATCACTCCGTTCCGCTCGCGGTACTCCGTGCCTGAACTGCACGCGGTGCGTGACCGGTTGGCCGCGTGGCTGGCGCCGCTGCGTGGCACGGCTGCCGGTCTGGTGCCGAAGATGCCGGTTGAGGACCGGGCTGCGGACACCTGGGAGCCGCTGGTCATCGTCGCCGACCTGGCCGGCGGCCACTGGCCCACCAGCGCCCGCGCCGCCTGCTTGGCGATGACTCGGCACGAGGCGGTCCAGGACGAGCAGACGACCCTGAAGACGCGACTGCTGCGTGATATCCGCCGCATCTTCGAACGGGAGGGCAACAAGGAAGCCCTGCGCTCGCAGGATCTGCTGGCCGTACTCCTGGCAGACGCTGAGTCTCCGTGGCCGGACTACGGCACCAAGGGGCTGACCGCCTTCCACCTGTCGGCGCTGCTGCGGGACTTCGGCATCCGCCCGGCGAACTATCGCTTCGAGCAGGGCCGTCAGGCCAAGGCGTACGTCCGCAATCAGTTTCTCGACGCCTGGGCCCGCTATTGCCCCGACCCCGCCCAGCCGGCCCCCACAGCCGGGCACGAGTTCACGCCCGTACGTCCAGCACAAGGCAAGCCGCCCGTCCCTCCGACCGGCTCGCTGCCCGTCGGCCCGCCCGGCGGCACTGTAGGCCCCAAGCCCGCTCGCTGATCCACCCAACCCCTGGGTCCGTTTCAGTCCGTCCCGTCCGTCCCCGCGCAGGTCAGCGCGGGGACGGACTTCCCCTCCGGGACGGAGTTCTCCGTACCTGCGGCCGAGTCCGTACCCGCCCTGACCAGCCACGGGACGGATGCGACGGACGTGACGAGGCCCTGCCCATATGCCACCGGAGCACCACCATGCACGACAACAACGCGGACGACGCCCTCTCCCGCCCTCGCAGGAGACTGTTCAGGCTGGCCCGCCGAACAGCAGCAAGCTGGAGCGAACGAGCCTCTAACGAGGCTTCGTCCGCGCTTGCCCCCGCCCCAGGGGTGGCGGAGGAAGAGGCCGGGCGCCAGCGGGCGCCCGAGCCTGAGGAGGGGACGACCGAGCCCAGCACCGCACCCGTCGCCGACTGCGTCGCCCCGTGCCCCGAGCAGCCTGCCGATACGACGCATTCCGATGAGCAGCCTTCATGGCGCGAGCCCACCGCCCCGGCGCTGCCCGCGCTGATGAACCGCAAGCGCACCACCGAGAAGCGCGACCAGGAAAAGACCATCCGCTTCACCCTGACCGCGGTTCGCATCATCGCCGAGGAGGCCGAGCGGCGCGGCCAGAAGTTCGCCGGGTTCGTGGGCGACGCCGCACTCGCTGTCGCCCTTGGCAAGGCAGGCATCGTCGGCAGTCCGGAGGACGACCCCATGCGCCCGCTGATCGAGGCCGTCGAGGCTCACACCGTCGCGCTGAACCGCATCGGCAGCAACCTCAATCAGATAACCGGAGCCATCCACCGAGGAACCGTTCCCGAGCAGGCGGAGGCCGTGCTCGCTCGCGTCGAGCAGACGGCTGAGAGTAGTTACCGGCTGATCGACCAGCTCCTGGCGGAGGGGACCGGCCATGGTGCCTGATGTCTCCACCGGTTCTAGCACCCTCGGCCTGATCAACTACCTCTTCGGCCCAGGGCGGCGGGACGAGCACACTGACCCGCACATCGTTGCTGCCTGGGACATGGCCGGCGCCCCGGACCCCGGCCGCGAGCACGAGGCCACCTACAGCCAGCTCGCCAGGCGCCTGGACCACCACGTCGATTTGCGCAGCCGCGAGTTGGGCGGCCACAAACCGCCGCAGCACGTGTGGCACTGCCCGGTACGCACCGCCCCCGGCGACCGCTACCTCAGCGACCACGAGTGGGCAGAAGTCGCTCGCCGCATAGTGTCGGCCACCGGTATCGCGCCCGAGGGCGACGAGAAGGCGTGCCGCTGGATCGCCGTACGGCACGCGGACGACCACATCCACATCCTTGCCACTACCGTCCGCGCCGACGGTCGGCGCCCCCGCACCCACCGCGACGGCCAGCGGGCACAGAAGGAGTGCCGCAAGATCGAGGTCGAATTCGGCCTGCGCCGCCTGAAGTCCGGCGACCTCACCGCACCGCCCACACCGACTGGCGCCGAGCGCGCCAAGGCCGAGCGCCAAGGCGAAGACGTCACCGCGCGGGAGTGGCTGCGCGAGCAGGCGTATGCCGTCGCTGCCGCCGTACGCAGCGTTGACGACTACTTCACCGTTCTCACGACACTTGGCATCCAGGTCAAGCAGCGTATTGGCCCCGAGTCAGGCGAAGTGACCGGCTACAGCCTGGCCGCTCCCGGCGACACTGCCCAAGGCAAGCCGGTCTGGTACGGCGGCTCCAAACTCGCCCCCGACCTGTCCTTCAATCGCCTGCGTGAACGCCTCCCCACCCAGGACGCAACCGACCGCCCGCAGTACATCGAGGACCCCCACTTGCCATGGCGCCGTGCCGAGGGCGCCGTGCGCACAGCCCACATCGTCCTCGACTTGGGCGACGACGATGTGGCCCAAGGCCACCTGGATGCCTTCGGCGACGTCCTCCACAACTTGGCCCGCGCTACACATGGTCCGCACCGGGCCGAACTACAGGCAGCAGCAATGGCGTTCAACCGCGCCCGCCGCTCTGCGATCCGGGCCGACCACCAGGCCGCCGCCTCTCTGAGGGGCGCTGCAAAGGAACTCGCCTACGCCACACATCAACCGGGCGGGCTCGGCATCGCCCTCATCTTCGCGGCCCTCCACCTGGCCCGTGCCGCCACCAACTGGCACGCACAGCGCGGCCACCAGCAGCAGGCCGCCGCAGCTGAACAGGCACTCCTCCACCTGCGGACCGGCTACCAGCAGGCCAGCGAGCCGGTCCTGGCAGACCTCTCCCGCCGAGCCCCAGGCCAGCAGACCGTCGGCCGATTCGAGTCCACCGTGCGCAAGGCAATCCCCGACCACGCCGACCAGATCCTGGCTGATCCTGTCTGGCCCGCCCTCGCCACGACGCTTGCGCGTGCCGAGACCGCCGGCCACAATCCTCGCCAACTCCTGAGCGAGGTTGCCGCCGAGCGTGAACTCGACACCGCGGATTCACCGGCACAGGTCCTGGTGTGGCGCATCACCGCACAGCCGAACAAGCGCCTGCAAGCAACACGCAGGCGAAGCACCATGGCCACGCCCATCGTGTCCGCGCCTCAGCCTGCATCCACGGCAGTGCGCGAGCAGAGCGCCGATCGCAGCCAACGCCAAGCGCGTGGCGGACCACGCCATGGTCGGTGATACGGGAGCAGTGACCGGGCCTACTTCAGACCTGCCCGTGCCTGACCGCAGACAGCGCCGCCACGAGTGCGTCCAGGTCTCCGGTGCAGACGATGACTTCTTCATCGTCGGCCGGGAGGTCGAAGCGGGCGAAGAAGTCATCGAGGGCTTCGGGGGTGACGGTGAGGGCGTTGGCGTCCTCGCGCTGGTTGCGCTCGGCGAGACGTCTCAGCAGCTCTTCCCGGTCGGCAGGGAGGTAGACCACGACCGGGTGGCCGCCCGCTTCGCGGGCGGCCTGACGCCAGGCGTCGCGTTCTGGGAGCCGCCATAGCCCGTGGTCCAGGACGACGTCGTGCCCCGCCTCCAGCTCCTTGATGAACTGTGCCCGGGTCGCCTCGACCACGGGCCGTTCGCGCTCGAAGTAGGTGTGCTCGGGGTAGTCCACGCCGTATCGGCCGTGGAGGCGGTGCACCTCCTCGTCCACGGACAGCCGCGTGTAGCCGTGGTCGGCCAGGGCCTGGGCGACGGTGGTCTTCCCGGAGCCGGTGATG
Source organism: Streptomyces sp. NPDC048637 (assembly GCF_040650675.1). Lineage (NCBI taxonomy): Bacteria > Bacillati > Actinomycetota > Actinomycetes > Kitasatosporales > Streptomycetaceae > Streptomyces > Streptomyces sp. NPDC048637. The sequence goes on along the minus strand of NZ_JBEZHQ010000011.1, from coordinate 159,624 downwards.
CCGGCCAGGAGAACGGCGAGGGGCACGCGGTCATCCCTTCCGCGAGGAGCTTTCCGTGGGCGCCCTCATTGTCTCCGATCCTGGCCGGTGCGCGATGTGCGGTCGCCAGGCCGTGACGATGCCGCGGGCCTCGCTGGGCCAGTTGAACGGCATGCGATCCAGGCTCACCCGGCGGAAGGCGAACCGCGGATCGCTGGTGTTGATCACGCCGCCGTGCCGGCCGACGTGCGACAGGAGGCGGCCGGCCTCGTCGCGCACGGCCGGGGTCTGTTCCTGCCAAGTGCCGGTCGCGAAGTGCTTGACCCGGCGGCGGAGGTCGTCCAGGACGCCCGAGCGCCACTTGAAGTGGTGAACCGCGCAGATGCGGTCGGCATCCGGACGCTGTCCGGGAGCCCTGTGGTTGCCGCCCGCCACGGTGACATCGTGGCGGGCGAGCACGATCTTGCGCGGGTCTCCGTGCAGGAGCCGGTGCGTGAGGTGCCCGCCGAGGGGATAGGCGAGGTCCAGTCCGCCTTCGGGCTTCCAGCCGGTCAGGCGTCCGCTCGCAGCGACCCGGTCGAGCATCAGGCCGCCCACCACTCGGTGCCCAGAGCTCTCGGCCTGGGCAATCACCTCACTCAGCGGGGCGGGGTACTGCTGGAACTCGTCAGCGTCGGCGAGCAGGTGCCATCCCGGGCCCGCCCGGTGCCGCAGGGCTTCTCTGAGCTGGGTGTTGGTGTGCTCGTGCCACGGGCCGGTGCTGGTGCCGGTGGGGACGATGCCCAGTTCGCGGCTGGCGGCCTGGAGCTCGTGCCGCTGCTGGACGGGCACGTGCTCGGGGAAGTGGAAGGCGATCAGGAACCGCTCGACGCCCAGCCACCGGTAGTGGCGTACCCAGGCCGCCAGCAGCGGGGGTTCCACGGGGCCGACGACGGCGATCAGCGCGGGAGGGGTGCTCAGCATCAGGACTCCTTCGTACGTAGTGAGGCGAAGGTGAGGGTGAGGAAGTCGGCTTGCCGGGCGGCCGAGCGCATGCCCAGCAGGGCGGGAGCGACGGGGGCGGGCAGCGGAGGCGGTTGCCGGATGACGGTATGCAGGGCGTTGGCGAGGGAGGCCGGGTCGCCGGCCGGGAACGTCAGGGCCCAGGGCTGGCTGCGAAGGCGGGCGGTGAGGGCGGGGTCGTGGTCGGAGACGATGAGGGGAACCCCGAGGCGGGCGGCATCCATGACGAGCCCGGACTCCTTGCCGGTCCCGGGGCGGCGGGTGACGAGGGCGGCGTCGGCGGCGGCGTACACGAGCCGCAGTACGGCTTCGCTGACCGGTCCGGGCACGGTGTGCACACGCAGGGCGGGCTTGGCCCGCCACCGCTGGACGAGAGCTTCGTCGAGCGGGAAACCGGTGACCACCAGGTGCAGGGGCTCCTTGAGCCGGGACAGGGCGGCGTCGATGACGGCGATGTCCTTGTAGGGCCACCAGCCGCCCACCAGGCACACCGCGGCCTCGGCGGAGGGGATTCCGAACGCGGCACGGCCGCCCTCGCGTTCGCCTGCGGTCAGGCGATGGCCGTCGTCGACCGCGTAGCCGCCGACCACGGCGGGCAGGCGGGGGAAGGCTGCGGCGAACTGGTCGGCGACGGCCTGTGTCGGATACACCGCGATCACCCGCCCTTCGCTCCGGCGGGCGAGCCGACCGAGCAGCCGCACGACGGCGTCCTCGTCGGTGACCGCCTCGTGGACGAACCGCAGGTGCGGCTGGTCGCCCAGGAGGGCGGCGGCTCCGTGCAGAGCCTCGCTCGCGGTCAGGATCACCACCGCGTCGGCGCGGGACTCCAGCCGGCGCGCGATCCGCAACGCCGCCCCTTCAGTGAGGCAGCGGGCGATGAGGGTGACCTGGTGCGGCAACCGCCGCATCCGGTGGGGCCAGCGGCGCGACCGGAACAATCGCTGTCCGGCCGCGGAGATACTGGCTGCCAGCCGGGAGGCGGCCAGCAGGACGCGCGCCTGGTGCCCGGACGGTCCGGTAACCAACCGGGCCCCCGCCTCACGCAGGGCGCCGACCGTCTCGGGGGCAATCCCGTGCGGGGCGATGACCAGGCTGCCGGGTCGGACCTTGGCGAGGGCCACCAGCGTGCGCTGGTGATGCCCGCCCAGGCGGTTCGCGTACGGCTCGATGAGCACGAGTGGGGCGGTCATCCAGCCACCGCCTGGTCTCCGTGGGTGGCGGTGAACCTTGCCTGCAGCCAAGCAGGGTCGTTGAGATGGCCGAACCGCTGCGGGGCGCGGGCGGCTGCGCGGGCAAAAGCGACGCCTTCCCGGGCCCCGGCGGCCGCGTAGGCGGCGAACTCGCCGCTGTGACTGGTCGTCCACGCCTCTAGCCGCCGGCGGGCGTCGTCGTCAGCCATCCCGTACTCGCTTCCGCGAGCGAGCATCGCGCACTCGCGGAAGCCTGCCTTCCACGCGTGGAAGGGGCTCTGGTTGAACCTCGTGATCCCCGCAGTCTGCTGGGCGAACTCGATGCGGCCGGGCAGGGCGGCGAGCACGTCCACGGCCTCGCCCATCGCGCGCAGGGCACTGCGGCGAATCAGCTTCAATCCGCCGTAGCCGTAGGTCAGACCGTTGACCGGGTTGACCGCGCGCCACACCCGCATCGACGCGCCCTCGTCCAGCGGCTCCACCGACGCGGGGTCGAAGCCGGCGTCGATGGCGAAGTCCCCGTCGGCGAGGAAGAACTGCTCGTGGTCGACGATCTCGGCACACAGACGGTAGGCCCGACGCATCCCGTGTACGCCGTGAAGGCGCTTGACCGCGCCGCCGAGCGTGCGCTGAAGCCGGGAGTGCAGAGAGGCGGCCATCGGTTCGTCGTACGAGAGGAGAACCGTGTCGAAGCTGTTCACGAGACGGCCTCCAGGTAGCGGGCCGCGATCAGGGCGGGGGTGAAGTCGGCGGTGGAGGCGTGAGCCCGCTTGGCGTGCACGGCATGGAATTCGGCGTCCGTGGCGAGCCGTTTGGCCAAGGCGACGGCCTCGGCCGGAGTGGTGAAGCACAGCTCGGGGTCGATGTGCTCGGCGAGCCAGCCAAGGCGAGGCGAGATGACCGGAAGGCCCATGCCCTGGCAGTCGATCACGCTCATCGACCAGGGGCAGCCCGGACGGAACGGGGCGATGCCGAAGTGCGCGCCGGCCAGCAGGTCCTTGTATCGGACGCGGTCGCCCCGGTCGGAGACGACCTGCACGTGCGGTAGGGCGGCGAGTTGGGCACGCATCTTCTCGGGGCTGTCGTCCAGGCCCTTGCGCTCCGCCCGGCGCTGGCCGAACAGGTCCATGACCCGCAGCCTGACCGTGCCGGACGCGGCCAGGTCGCGGGCCAGGTCCACGAACTGTCCGGTGCCGTAGTGCGCGTACAGCCGGTGGTTGTAGACACCGATCGCCCCGGTGCCGGAGGCGGGCCGCGGGGTGGCGGGATCGCGTACCAGACGCTCGTCACGCGGGGCGGGCACCACTCGCAGCTTCTCGCCGAGGTCCAGCGTGGTCCGGGCAGCTGCCGCCGACACCCAGGACGCAGCCGTGGGGGAGTGGACCAGCACCCGGTCACAGGCGGCCAGCCCGGCGGCGAAGGCCAGCAGCACCGATCGCCCAAGCGCCGCGTCGTTCAGGGACGGGTCGAGCTGGAGCCGGCCGCCGCCCGTGAAGGAGAACGGCAGGTAGTGGCAGTAGCCGGCCAGCAGGGCGTTGGATCCGGCCTCCAGTAAGGCCGTGCGGATTGCCGGGGCCTCCTCGATCTGATTGGCCACGACCACGTCGGGCTCCTCCGCCCGGATCAGTGCCACCAACTCGTCGATGTCCGCGGAGAAGCGGGCCCGGTACTTCGTTCCCGGCACCTTCGTCCGGTGGAATCCGCAGCGTGCATCCCCGGCCGGAGCCGGGGCCGCGACGGTCACCTCGGCGCCGGCATCCGCCAGAGCCGGAGCAAGCAGATCCGCGAAGATCCATCCCGAGTCGGCCGAAAGCCGGTCGGGGTTGGAGATGTTCAGCAGGTACAGCAAGCGCATGGTGCTTCGCCTCCCTCATCTGCCCGGAGGGTCGATCCGGGCCAGTAAGGGAAGGAAAGCGGCGACGCAGACCGTGACGGGATGATGAACTTGGATCACTCACGGTTCATTCATGCTCACCAACGATGACGCGGGGCTTCGATGGAAGCGCAAGGCGAGGAGATCACCGCCGAGCAGGCGGCCGAGGACTACGCGGCCGAGGTGGCGCGCTGGCGGGAAGTACGCGGCATGTCCAAGAGGGCGTTGGCGCTGGCCATGGGCTTCGACCCGTCCTACGTCAGCCACGTGGAGTCGGGCCGCCACAAGCCCAGCGAGGAGTTCTCGCGTCTCGCCGACGAGGCCCTGAACGCCGGGAAGGCGATCTGGAGACGCTGGTGCGACTACGAGCAGGCAAAGGCCCGTTCCCGTCGGCCGGCGGCGGCTCCGCCCGCCCAGCGAGGGCCCGACCAGCCGTATGCGACCGGATCGGCCCTCGTCGTCGAACACGACGCGGCACGGCTGCAGTACGACGGCACCTCGTACCGGCTGACCATGCGCCGGCGGCTGCGGAACACAGGCGAGGAGCCGGTGACCCGCTACCTGATCCGTATCTCCGTGGACCGCTACCCCGGCGACCCCGAGCAGTCGAACGCGCACTACCGAGTCCATCCGCTGACCTGGGACGAACTCGACCTCACCGCCACCTGCCGCGGCGAGGCGATGCGGTGGCAGGCCAAACACGACCGTGACGCCTTCAAGGAGGTGTGGCTGTTGTTCGACAACGAACACGGTCGCTTCCCCCTCTACCCCGGCGAGTCCGTGTGGATCGAGTACGCCTACACCGTCGGCGACGACAAATGGGGCAACTGGTTCCAGCGAGCCGTGCGCCTGCCCACCGAACAACTCGAAGTCCAGCTCGCCTTCCCTGCCGCCCTCGACCCCGTCGTGTGGGGCACAGAGACCTCCATGACCGCCGAAGCCTCCCCGCTGCGAACCCCTCCCGTCCGCAGCGACGACGGTGAACTACGGCAATTCACGTGGATCACGACTACACCGGCCCTGCACGCTCGGTACCGTCTGGAGTGGCGGTTTCGGGCACGGACCGAACGCAACTCAGATCAAGGGGAGTTCAGGTGATTGACGTGCGGCCCAGCCAGCAGATGCGAGACCTCGGCGTCGTCCAACACGGTGCCGGCATCCTCACCGAACCGGCCCGAGCCTTCGACCTGCCCGCCGAACGCGACGAGGCAGAACGCATCACAGACGAGCTCTTCGCCGCCATGGAACGGATCGGCCAGGTCCACCCCTTCGCCAAGGGCATGGGCATCGCGGCCCCGCAGATCGGTATCGCACGCGCAGCTGCGATCGTCCAACCGCCCGGTGGCGGTCCCGCCACCATCCTGCTCAACCCGCGTGTCACCGCCCGCTCCGGTCAGACGGATGAGCAATACGAGGGTTGCCTGAGCTTCTTCGACGTCCGAGGCCTCGTCCCCCGCCCACTGGAGATCACGGTGGAGGCCACCGCCCTGACCGGCGAGACCACGACCACCCTCTACGAACGCGGCCTCGCCCGTCTCATCCATCACGAGATCGACCACCTCGACGGGTTGCTGTACACCGCTCGCATGCGGACTGAGGTCGAGCCGATCCCTGTGGAGGAGTACCGGCAGACCGGCAGAGCCTGGGCTTATGACAGTAACTCTCGACCGGAAGCGTAATGGCAGGTAGGGAAGTTACTCGTATGCCTGACCCCTGCCTCGCCACTCAGTGAAGGGACACCTGCCCGTGAATTCTTCGGGATCGACAGGTAATGCACGGACCACAGGGCCGGTGCCGACCAGCGTCATTCGAGCGGCTATTGCCGTGTGTCGTGACGCATTGCATTGGCGTGACGATCTACGCACAATCTTCCACGCCGCAGGTGTTTCTCGCCAGCTATACAGTCGATACGACCAACCCGGCATCAGCAAGGCCAGGATCTCTCGCGCCATTTTCGATGAACTCCACGAGCAAGGCGCCGCCGGGCACACCATTCAGCGCAAAATCATCGAAGAGCTTTGCGGCATGCGAAAGCCGCAGGCGGACGCCCCTGATCAGAAAGCTGGCGCCGAAGCTCTCGCTGAACTGAAGCAGGTGGCACAGGAGCAAAGGGTTCTTGTCGACCCGGATCGGGCGGCAGCTACTGCCCGCCAAGCCGCTGAGAAGAGGCGCCTCCAGTCGCTCCAAGAACGCCAGGCAACAATTGGTGAGTTGCGGCTCGAATTTTTGAAACTCGTCCAGCAAGACGCTAGTCAATCTGCACAGCGACGCGGCTACGACCTGGAGAAACAGTTTGCTCGACTCTTCCGGGCCTATGACTTGGATTATCGCCCATCCTATCGCATAGCTCATGAGTAAATCGATGGGTCGTTCCACTTTCGGGGATTTACGTACCTCGTCGAAGCGCGATGGCGGACTGCTCAGCCAGACCTAGGAGATTTGCTTGATTTCAAGGGGAAAGTCGACGGCAAGCTCGACAGTACTCGGGGTGCATTTGTATCCATGGCTGGCTACGACCCCGACGTCCTGGACCACTTCGTGCGCAACGCCCGGGGGAGCCGAAACAACATCATCATGTTCACTGGGCAGGATGTGTCGCAATTGTTCGAGGGTCGCATCGGGCTACTCGATGCGCTAACCAAGAAGGTCGACGCAGCCGAGCAAGAAGGTCGTGCCCTGTGTGAACTCTGACGGAGCGACGCCCTTGCTGCCCGTCAACGGCACGCTTAGGGGACGATGGATAGGCTGCGCTTCGCGAGAGGCGTCGTGTGCCGACCATCGCCATCGAAGGTGGTAAGGGTGAGCCCGAACAGAAGCCGATTCATCTCCTCATTGGTGAGCCCGACCTCGGCCGCGACGGACGCAGGACGGACACCCTTCGAACGCAGCGCAGTGAAGACCTTCGTCAACACCTGGGACGTTTCGCGCTGTCCCATGCCCTGCGGCTCATCCGACCGGTACCCCAAGCGGCTCAGCTCGGCGCATGTAGACCGGTACTGCCAGTCGGAGAGCAGGCCCAGGTCGTGCATGCGATAGGTCAGGGCCATGGCCGAGACGTTCCAGATCTGCTTGCCGTGAAGGATCTGGTCGACGTGTGCACCCGACGGCATGTGTCCGAGAACGCTCGCACGCGGCATCAGGAACGCGGAGGCGAAGTCGTTTGCTTGCCGTTCCGCCTCGGGCCCAGAGCAGGCATGCTCGCTGCCATGCATGACGAGATGGCCCAGTTCGTGTGCTGCGTCGAAGCGTCCCCGCTCGGCTGACTTGAGCGTGTTGAGGAACACGAACGGAACACCGTCACGCCATACCGCGAATGCGTCGACCTCGGCGTGGTCGGGATCCAGCGAGAACACGCGAACCCCGTGTGCCTCCAGAAGGTGCACCATGTTAGGAGCTGGCGCCTCTCCCAGCCCCCAGCGGGTGCGGACCATGCCAGCGGCTGTCTCTGGATCGGGCTTGCCTAGCGAGGGCACATTTGCTGCTGGAAGGCGGAACCTCTCGTCGATCCAGTCGTACAGCATCGCGCCCAGAGTGCCGGCGGCGCGAGCCGCTTCGAGGGCTCTCGCCGACGTCTTGCTGCGTGCCCGCCAGGAGATGCCTTCGGCGGGAAGCTCGTCAAGTGCAGGGCCCTCGAAGAAGGTGGCGGGGAAAGCCAGTGCAGAGGCGATCTTGTCGAGGCTGTCGGGGCGTGGTGCGGTGCGTCCTGTCTCGTAGTTCGACAGGCTCTGCAGTGACACCCCGACCCGGTCCGACAGTTCAGCGAGGGTAAGACCCCTGCGCTTGCGGGCCAATGTGATACGGGAGGGGGTCACCATGTGGGGCTGCCTCAGTTATTGGTGGTGCACGGTGGGGCGACAGGGTTCGCCGCCCCACCAATGGGCGTCAGCGGAAGTCGACGGGAATGTCGATCTCTCCAGGCCCATCATCGTTCACAGGTTCGATTCCGTCCATTACCAGGGCTGGGAGCATGATTCGTTTGCCCCATTCGGTCACGAAGCCGCTCTCGAACCTCTTCGGCTGCGACAGCTCGCAGTCGATCCGCACTGCGTCGCGGATCTTTGTGCGGTACGACAGCAGGAACCATGTCTTCAAGGCGCAGGCTTCTTCTTCGCTTAATGCGACCCCGTCAGGACCGGCACCGGCTACGAACAGAGCCGTCTGTACGTTCGGGGTCCCGTCGCCGGCATTGGCCCGAGTGATCATGTCGGTAGCGGGCCCGCGCCGGCGTGCGTTCCTTGGAAGCAAGCTTGCATGTCCCGCGGCGGCGTCGCCGACCATCACACCCATCGCGATCGACCTGTCTGCATTGCAGACAAGTTCGAGGTGACCATGAACGAGCCGAGCCCATCCCTCCTGCTCGATGTGCAGCTCGCGGATAGTCCGCACGTGCGCCTCGTAGGCCCGTCGGCCCGCTGTTCCGGTTGGGTCGTTGGGGACGGCGGTGCGCCTTGCCGCCTCGCCTGCGCGCAGAACGTCGTGCAGGAACTCCAACCTGGTCCCCATGCCGCCCAACTGGGCCCGCACGTCATCGTGTTCGGGGGACGGCATTACGAGGGGCAGGGCCAAGGGGGCCTCCGAGAGTCGACAGTAGACTTATAAAGACTCTACCTCAAATGAGGTTCGAGATTTATAAGGATCGCCGAGGCCCGAAGGCGGCATGCGGCCGCAATGTGCGCGCTCTCCGCAGCGCAGCCAGGCTACGAGCAGTCCGCAAGGCGCCCGATCAAGGCCGTCGCCCTCCGTGGCCAGCCGTCACCAAAAGGCCGAGTCGGCGACTTGCGGCACTCATCGCCGCAGGTCGCCGAGCAGCCCGTTACTAGGAGACGAAGAAGGCTGCGGTCGTGCACAGAGTCTGGAGAAGTCAGTGAGGGCCGCTACCCCGGCTCTGGGGTAGCGGCCCTCACTATCGATTCTGACGCCAAGTCAGAGAATCGGCCGGGCGGCGCACACGCGGTGCACAAGGGGGTGGAAAGCAAGTAGTGACGGTGAGAACTACTGAGCAGAGTTCTCGCAGGTCACGGCATGTTTCCAGGGCTTCCGCCCAGGTCGGCCGGTCATGCTCTTTAGATGTCGAAGTAAAGCTCGAACTCGTGCGGGTGCGGGCGCAGCTGGATCGGGGCGATTTCGTTGGTGCGCTTGTAGTCGATCCAGGTCTCGATCAGGTCGGAGGTGAAGACGCCGCCCTGCTGGAGGTACTCGTTGTCGGCCTCGAGGGCGTCGAGGACGGCCGGGAGGGAGGTCGGGACCTGGGGGACGCCCGCGTGCTCCTCGGGGGCGAGCTCGTAGAGGTCCTTGTCGATCGGCTCGGCCGGCTCGATCTTGTTCTTGACGCCGTCCAGGCCTGCGAGGAGGAGGGCGGAGAAGGCGAGGTACGGGTTCGACGACGGGTCCGGGGCGCGGAACTCGACGCGCTTGGCCTTCGGGTTCGAGCCCGTGATCGGGATACGCATGGCCGCGGAGCGGTTGCGCTGCGAGTAGACCAGGTTGACCGGGGCCTCGAAGCCGGGGACCAGGCGGTGGTAGGAGTTCACCGTCGGGTTGGTGAAGGCCAGCAGCGACGGGGCGTGCTTGAGGATGCCGCCGATGTAGTAGCGGGCGGTGTCCGAGAGGCCCGCGTAGCCCTGCTCGTCGTAGAAGAGGGGGCTGCCGCCCTGCCACAGCGACTGGTGGACGTGCATGCCGGAGCCGTTGTCGCCGAAGATCGGCTTGGGCATGAAGGTCGCGGTCTTGCCGTTGCGCCAGGCGACGTTCTTCACGATGTACTTGAAGAGCATCAGGTCGTCGGCGGCGGCGAGCAGCGTGTTGAACTTGTAGTTGATCTCCGCCTGGCCGGCCGTGCCGACCTCGTGGTGCTGGCGCTCGACCTGGAGGCCGGCCGCGTCCAGCTCCAGGGAGATCTCGGCGCGCAGGTCGGCGAAGTGGTCGACCGGCGGGGCCGGGAAGTAGCCGCCCTTGTACCGGACCTTGTAGCCGCGGTTGTTCTCCTCCGAGCCGGTGTTCCAGGCGCCGGCCTCGGAGTCGATGTGGTAGAAGGACTGGTTCGCGCCGGTCTCGAAGCGCACGCTGTCGAAGACGTAGAACTCGGCCTCGGGACCGAAGAACGCGGTGTCCGCGATGCCGGTGGAGGCGAGGTAGGCCTCGGCCTTCTTGGCGATGTTGCGCGGGTCACGGCTGTACTGCTCGCCCGTGATCGGGTCGTGGATGAAGAAGTTGATGTTGACGGTCTTGTCGCGGCGGAACGGGTCCACGCGAGCCGTCGACAGGTCCGCGCGCAGCGCCATGTCGGACTCGTGGATGGCCTGGAAGCCGCGGATCGAGGAGCCGTCGAAGGCGAGTTCCTCGGCCGGGTCGAACGCCTTTGCCGGGATGGTGAAGTGCTGCATCACACCGGGCAGGTCGCAGAACCTGACGTCGACGAACTTCACGTCCTCGTCCGCGATGAACTTCTTGGCCTCGTCGGCGTTCTGGAACATCCAACTCCTCCTAGCCCGGTCACCGGTCGGCGGACGCGGGATTGCTACTCGGAACGCGACCATGTGCGGTGGCGCGTTGCCCGACCATAGGCAGGCGGGATTTCCCAAGCATGACCCATTTGTTTCGCCGAGGTTAACCGGCGCCGGCCGCCTTTACCTCCCAGTGTGCGCCAAAGAGGGGCGTTCCGGGCGGCGGCTGCCGCCGTCCCGGCCGGTGGCCCGCCGAGCCGTCCTGCCCCCTCCCGGACCGCGCCTCCCGGGCCGCCCCTCGTGCCCGGTCCGTGCGGCCCGCCGCCCCGCCCCGACCGGCCCTCCGCGAAGGGAACGTATGCGGTCGCAGTACCGTGGTCGGGTGGACAACAGGCGAGCAATCGGATCGTGGATCTCCGGGCCCCGCGCGGCAGCCGAGGACATGGGTGTCGAGTTCGGATACCGCGGGCAGCAGCTCGGGCTGCCGGAGGAGGGGCCGGGCTCGATCGCCCGCCCCGGGCGGCGCTTCGCCGCGCTCTTCATCGACTGGGCGCTGTGCCTGCTCATCGCGTACGGCCTGCTCAGCGGCGGTAAGGCGCAGGCGGCGAGCAACTGGGCGCTGGTGGTCTTCGCGGTGCTCAGCGTGCTGACGGTCGGCACGGTCGGCTTCACACCGGGCAAGCGGCTGCTGGGCCTGCGGGTGATCTCCGAGGACGGTGGCCGGATCTCGCTGCCGCGGGTCGTGCTGCGCACGGTGCTGCTCGTGGTGGTCATTCCGGCGGTGGTGTGGGACCGGGACGGGCGCGGGCTGCACGATCGCCTCACCCGCGCCGTACAGGTCCGTCTGTGAGCGGTAGGACGCCGTAGCCCTCGGGGAAGAGCGCTGTAGCCGTCCGGGAAGAGCTGAGGGCGGGCCGGCGGGTCGGCGGGCCGACGACCCCGTGCCGTGCCCGTGGCCGTACACCCGTACAGCCGTACTCCCGTAGCCCTGGGTACCCCCGTAGAGCCCTATGGGCGCCCCGCCTGAGCGGCCCCCGGTCGCGCAGCCCTCGCGTCAGCGGTCGCGCACCCTCGTCGCCTTCCCCCCCCGCGAGCCGCCCGCCGACCGCATACGAAACGCCCCGGAGCCCAAGGGCCCGGGGCGTCGTCGTGCGGTCAGGTCGGTCCGGCGGCCGGTGGGGGCGCGGCCGGCCGGCGGTCAGCGCATCTTGCCGCCGCCCTTGGGCATCCGCATGCCCTTCGGCATCGGGCCCTTCGGGACCGGCATGTTGCTCATCAGGTCGCCCAGCGCCTTGAGCCGGTCGTTGACGGCCGTCACCTGCGCGCCGGGCAGCACCCGCGGCAGCTTCAGCAGCGTCGTACGGAGCTTCTTCAGCGGCACCTGGTCCTCGCCGTCGCCCACCACGATGTCGTGGACGGGGGCGTCGGCGACGGTGCGCGCCATCCGCTTCTTCTCGGCGGCCAGCAGACCGCGGAGACGGTTCGGGTTGCCCTCGCCCACCAGCACGATGCCGGCCTTGCCGACGGCACGGTGGACCACGTCCTGGCTGCGGTTCATGGCCACCGCGGGGGTGACCGTCCAGCCGCGGCCGACGTTCTCCAGCACGGCGGCCGCCGCACCGGGCTGGCCTTCCATCTGCCCGAAGGCAGCTCGCTCGGCGCGCCGTCCGAAGACGATCGCCATCGCGAGGAAGGCCAGGACGAAGCCCAGGATCCCTGCGTAGATGGGGTGGCCGATCGCGAAGCCGATGGCAAGGAGAACGCCGAATACGACGATGCCTACACCAGCGACGACTAGACCGACCTTGGAGTCGACCCGACGGGTCATCTTGTAGGTCAGGGCGATCTGCTTCAGCCGCCCGGTGTTCTCAGCGCCGGCAGCGCCGTCTGAGTTTGCCTTCCTCGCCATACAGCGAAGTTTACGTGGCGTGCGGGCGCCGGGTCGCCGCGGCCTCCAGTACGTACTCGGCCTCGTGGCGGTCCTTGGCGCGGCGGCGGTCCTCCAGGACGGACGTCCAGGCGTTACGGCGGGCGGTGCGCTGCCCGCCACGCATCAGGACGGCCTCGACGGCACGCAGGGCGCCGGTGACCGAGGGGAGCGGGAGGGCGGGGGCGGCGGGTGTGGCGCGGAGCGGCGCGGCCTGCATGGTGGTGACTCCCTCTGATCTGTTCGGAGAAGCAGGGGTAGGTGCGGGAGCGGTGCGTGCATCCATCGTCACGGACAGGTGTTACCAACGGATGACCTGCCGGTCAAACACCGATGAAACGTTGACGCGGCCCCACGCCCCCCGTCCTGGGGGAGTGCGGGCCGCGTCCTCAGCATGTGCCACGTTTCACAAGAAGGCGCGCCGGGAGCGTCAAACCGCCTGACTGGCCGTCTCGGCCTCGCGCCGCTCCATGGCCTGCTGGTAAAGGCGGCCGGCGCGGTAGGAGGAGCGGACCAGCGGGCCGGACATGACACCCGCATAGCCGATCTCCTCGGCCTCTTCCTTGAGCTCCACGAACTCGGCGGGCTTGACCCAGCGGTCGATGGGGTGGTGGCGCACGGTCGGGCGCAGGTATTGGGTGATCGTGATCAGCTCGCAGCCCGCGTCGTGGAGGTCCTGCAGCGCCTGGCTGATCTCCTCGCGCTCCTCGCCCATGCCCAGGATGAGGTTCGACTTGGTGACCAGACCGGCCTCGCGGGACTTGGAGATGACCTCCAGCGAGCGCTCGTAGCGGAAGCCGGGGCGGATCCGCTTGAAGATCCGCGGCACCGTCTCGACGTTGTGGGCCAGCACCTCCGGGCGGGAGGAGAAGACCTCGGCGAGCTGCTCGGGGACCGCATTGAAGTCGGGGATCAGCAGCTCGACGCCGGTGTCGGGCATCGCCGCGTGGATCTGCCGGACCGTCTCGGCGTAGAGCCAGGCGCCGCCGTCCTCCAGGTCGTCGCGCGCGACGCCGGTGATCGTGGCGTACTTCAGGCCCATGGTCTGCACGGACTCGGCGACCCGGCGCGGCTCGTCGCGGTCCAGCTCCTGCGGCTTGCCGGTGTCGATCTGACAGAAGTCGCAGCGGCGGGTGCACTGGTCACCGCCGATGAGGAACGTGGCCTCGCGGTCCTCCCAGCATTCAAAGATGTTGGGACAGCCCGCCTCCTGGCAGACCGTGTGCAGACCCTCGCTCTTGACCAGGCCCTGGAGGTGGTTGTACTCGGGACCCATTTTGGCCCGGGTCTTGATCCACTCGGGCTTGCGCTCGATGGGGGTCTGGCTGTTCCGGACCTCCAGGCGCAACATCTTGCGTCCGTCGGGTGCGACTGCGGACACGACCGGCTCCCTACGACTTCGTTTCTTCGGCGTACACCAGGGTACGCCCGTTGATTCGCACGTCTTTACGTGCGGTGCAACCCCGTATGGAGGGGGCGCATTCCCGGAGGTCTCCGGGGAGCATGGTCGGCGGCCGTCCGGTCAGACCGCGCGGGGGAGCAGCTCGGCGCCCTCCAGGACGTCCCGCAGATGCTTCTCGGCGACGGGCAGCACCTCGGCGATGGTGACCTCGCGGCCCAGCTCGTTGGCCAGCGAGGCGACGCCGGCGTCCCGGATGCCGCACGGCACGATCTTGTCGAACGAGGTGTTGTCGGGGTTCACGTTGAGCGCGAAGCCGTGCATCGTGACGCCCTTGGCGACGCGGATGCCGATCGCGGCGAGCTTGCGGTCCTCACGGCGCTGGCCGGCGTTGGACGGCGCGTACTCCGGACCGTTCAGCCGCGGATCGAACAGCTCGTCCGTGACCCGCGGGTCGAAGTCGAGGTTCAGCCCGCCCAGGGCCGCCCGCTCCTCGACCGGGTCGCCCAGCACCCACACCCCGCTGCGGCCCTCCACCCGGGTGCCCGTGACGCCGAACTCGGCGCAGACCCGGATCAGTGCCTCTTCGAGGCGGCGGACATGGGCCACGACGTCAACCGGGCGCGGCAGCTTCTGGATGGGGTAGCCCACCAGCTGGCCGGGCCCGTGCCAGGTGATCTTCCCGCCGCGGTCCACGTCGACGACCGGGGTCCCGTCCAGGGGCCGCTCGTCGTCGGACGTACGCCGCCCCGCGGTGTAGACGGGCAGGTGCTCCAGCAGCAGACAGGTGTCGGGTACCTCGTCGACGAACCGGGCGGCGTGCACCCGGCGCTGCTCCTGCCAGGCCGATTCGTATTCCACGGCCTCGGCGCCGAAGCCCAGATGCACAAAGCGCAGCCCCTCGGGTGCGGGGGTCTCCCCCCGAGAGATCGCAGTCACGGCAGCTCCTCTTCGAACCTTTGTTGCACTTTGCTGCAACGTTGATGCCACTTCGCGCCCATGCCACTGTACGGCCGCCGCCCCCGGTCCCCGCAGGCGGCCGGTGTCGCGGTCGGTACATCCCTGCTCACACGATCGGATGAACGCGGGTCACAGGCCGCAATTGGGCCGCCGAAGGCCGTTACATTCACGCCGTTCCACAAGGGCGCTGAGCATGCCGGACAGGGTCCGCCGAACCCGGCAGTGCGGCCCGGAAGGCAGGAGACCGGTAAAGCTGATGACGGAACGACCCCCGCACCACACGCCCAACCGCCAGCTCGCCGCGCTCATCGCCGAGGCCGGATTCTCCAATGCCGGGCTGGCCAGACGCGTCGATCAGCTGGGTATCGAGCACGGCCTCGACCTCCGTTACGACAAGACGTCGGTGACCCGCTGGCTGCGCGGCCAGCAGCCCAGAGGCACCACCCCCGCGCTCATCGCGGAGGTGTTCACCCGCCGGCTGGGACGCCGGCTGTCCGCCCAGGACCTCGGTCTGGACGCCTGCGCGCCGGTGTACGCAGGGCTGGAATTCGCCGCGACCCCCAGTGAGGCCGTGGACATCGTCAGCGGCCTGTGGCGCAAGGACTCCGGCAGCCACGCCGAGCTCCGCAAGATCGCTTTCACCCCGGCCGGGCTCGTGGTGCCCAGCCGGGACTGGCTGATCGGCCGCGCCGACGAACGCGTCGCCCGTGGTGAGGCCCACCCCGAGGGGGCGGGCCGGGTGCCCGTGCAGGGCCGGGTCACGGTGCCGCGACAGCGCCGCAACGACCGGGTCGACCGCACCCAGGGCTCCCGGGTCACCTCCGGCGACATCGCGGCGCTGCGCTCGGTCGGCGAGCTGTTCCGGGCACTGGACCACGCCTACGGCGGCGGCCATGCCCGGCAGGCCCTGGTGCGCTATCTGGAGCACGAGGCCGAGCCGATGCTGCGCGGCACCTACGGCGAGGCCACCGGCCGCCGGCTGTTCGCCGCCGCCGCCGATCTGACCCGGCTGGCGGGCTGGACCTCGTACGACATCGCGGCCCACGGCCTGGCGCAGCGGTACTTCGTCCAGGCCCTGCGGCTGGCCCAGGCCGCCGGCGACCGCGCGTACGGGTCCTACGTCCTGGTGACGATGAGCCGGCAGGCCGTCTATCTGGGGCACGGCAGGGAGGCCGTCCAGCTGGCGCGCGTCGCCCAGCAGGGCATCGGCAGCAGCGCGCCGCCCACGGTGCAGGCACTGCTGCACTCCGCTGAGGCCCGCGGCCATGGCGTCCTGGGAGAGGTCCGGGCCTGTACGGCGGCGCTGGCCCGCGCCGAGCGGGCGCTGGAGAGCGTCCGCCCCGGCGACGACACCCCGTACTGGGCGCGCTTCTTCGACGAGGCGCAACTGGCCGACGAACTGGCGCACTGCCACCGCGATCTCCAGCAGTACCGCGCGGCCTCCCAGCACGCCGAACGCTCCCTCCAGCTGCGCGCGGCCGGCTTCGCCCGCAGCCGGCTCTTCTGCCGGGTGGTGCTGGCGACGGCGCGGCTGGGCCTGGGGGAGCTGGAGCAGGCCTGCACGCTGGGTGCCGAGGCGGCGCTCCAGGCCTCCGAGATGCGGTCCGTACGGGCCCATGAGTACGTCCGGGAGTTCGAGCGCCGCCTGGAGCCGTACCGGGACGCGGCGGCGGTCCGGGGGTACCGGGAACGGGTGGCGGCGCTGGGGTGACCCCCGGGCCCGGCCCCGGCGGTCAGGCCGCCGTGGGCAAGGTGTCCGGTTCCGTCGTGAGGCCGGGCAGACCGAAGTCCTGGAGGACGGCGCGGGCCGCGCGCCGTCCCGAGTTCAGGGCGCCCTGGAGCGTGCTGGTGTCGCGGTGGTCGCCGCACACATAGAGACCGGCGAGCACCCGCACCGTGCGCTCCGGGTCGTACGGGGCGGGCATCGCCGGGACCGCGTACGGGGTGTGATGGGCGGTCAGCAGCTGCCGGTCCTCGGTGTGCGCGCCGTAGATCCGGTCGAGCTGGGGCCGGACCGTCCGGTCGAGCACGGACAGCGGCAGCGCCGCCGCGGCGCCGAGCACGGCCGTGGTGATCAGGGTCCGGCCCGGCGGTGTACGGGACGGGTCGATCGCGCCGGCGACGTAGGTGTAGGCGACCGGGCCGTCCGTCGGCAGGATCAGCGTCGTGTCGCGGAGCGCCGCGCCGCGGCCTCCGGGGGCCACCGCCGCGGTGTGGTGCAGGACGGTCACCGGGTGGAAGGCGGGCACCCGCAGCCCCGGCAGCAGCTCGGCCGCCTCGCGTGCGCCGGTCGCCACCAGGACCGCCCGGCACGGGACATGGCCGTGCTCCGCGGTGCTGACGCCGGTGGTGGAAACGGCGGTGACCTGCACGGACGTACGGACCGTGCCGGGTGGCAGGGCGGCGGCGAGCAGTTCGGGGACGGCCGCGGCGCCGCCGGCCGGCAGCCACAACCGGCCCTCCGCGTAGGCGCGCAGCGCCGCCGCGGCACCCCGGCTGGAGCCGCGGAGCTGCGGATCGCACAGCAGCGCGCCCAGCAGGGGCCGCAGCACCGGGTCATGGGGGCGCGGCGGGAAGGCGGGGCGGCCCGCCAGGGCGTCGCGGATCGGGCGGTCGGCGGCCGGGGCGTGGGTGGTGGAGGCGGGCGGAGCGACGGAGGTGACGCCGGCGCGGCGGTCTGTACTGCGATCGGCGCGGCGGTTCGTCACGCGATCGGCACGGCGGTTCGTACTGCGATCGGCGCGGCGGTCCGTGTCCTGTTCGGTCCGCCGGTCGGTGAGACGGCCCGCCTGACGGTCCGTCCGGCGCTCCGTACGACGGTCTGCGCGCGAGAGCGTGCGTGCCGCGGCGAGTGCGCCCCTGGTGCTCCGGGGTGCGCTGATGCGCTGCGCCCGTTGGCCGTTGTGGAGGCTCAGACCGGGGGCGAACGGACGCAGCGTCAGATCGCCGAGCCCCGGCGTACGGCGCAGCTCGGCCGCGGAGACGGCCAGCGGCCGCCCGCAGCGGTCCAGCCGGAAGCCGTCGAGATGGTCGGTGGCGGACCGGCCGCCGATCCGTGGCGCGGCCTCCAGGACGGTGACCGACACCCCTACGCCGGTCAGATGGCGGGCGGCGGCGAGTCCGGCCGGGCCGGCTCCCACGATGACGACGTCCACGGCCGATGCGGTGCGCAGCACTTGCCCCTCCCGAGGTCGGTCCCAAATGGCGGCACCGAGTGTCATGCCCGGTACAGCTGCGAGAGATGCCGAGTGGTGTGTGTGAGGTGAGGCGACGATAGGGAAGGGGCGGCCCGTGCGACAGGGGCGGCCGGGGGCGCGCCGGAGCGCCCTTGGCCAAACTGCCGTGGCAGCCGGGACGGCCTCGCCGCCCGGAAGGCTAGGCGGCGGCCCGGACCGCTTCCATGATGCGGGGATGGCGGAAGGAGAACCCGGAATCCAGCAGCCGCTGCGGGACGACCCGCTGGCTGCCCAGCACATCACCGGCGAACTCGCCGAGGGCGATCCGCAGCACCGGCGCCGGAACGGAGAACAGCGTGGGGCGGTTCAGCACCCGGCCCATCACGGCGGTGACCTCGCGGTTGGTGACCGGTTCCGGGGCCGTGAGGTTGACCGGCCCGGTCAGGTCCTCGGTGTCGAGGAGATGGCGGAGCGCCGCGATGTGGTCGTCCAGGGAGATGAAGCTCCAGTACTGGCTGCCGTCGCCGAGCCGCCCGCCCAGGCCGAGCCGGAAGACCGGGAAGAGCCGGCCCCAGGCGCCGCCCGAGCGCGCCACGACCAGACCGGTGCGGGCGAAGACGGTACGGATCCCCGCGTCCAGGGCCGGCTTCGCGGCGTCCTCCCAGGCCGCACAGACCTCCGGCAGGAACCCGTGGCCGGCCGGCGCGCTCTCGTCCGTACGCCGGTCGCCGGTGTCGCCGTAGTAGCCGATCGCGCTGCCGCACACGAAGACCCGCGGCGGGGTGTCCATGGCGGCGAGGGCCGAGGCGAGGGCCCGGGTGCCCAGCACCCGGCTGTCGCGGATCTCCTGCTTGTAGGCGGCCGTCCAGCGGTGGTCGCCGACCCCGGCGCCGGCCAGATGGACCACCGCGTCGCAGCCGGCCAGCCCGGCCGTGTCGACCTCCTGGCGCCTGGGGTCCCAGCGCACTTCGCCGGCGGCCGTGGGCGCACGCCGTACGAGCCGGACGACGTCATGGCCTCCCTCCGGGCCGTCGGCCCGGGAGGTGCCGCCCGTGCGCAGGGACCGGACGAGCGCCGTGCCGATGAGTCCGGTCGAGCCGGTGATCGCGATCCGCATGGAGCCATACTGCCCGCAGCGGCGGGCCGGTGGCGGCATCCGGGGCCCGCATGCCGCGCCCCTTGGCTGTCAGACGCCCTATGGCTTGAAGCGGTCCCAGAGGCTCGGGAAGCGCTCCGTCATGGTCTGGTCGTCGTCGAAGTCGAGGTAGGTGCCGAGCGGTTCGCGGGGCGGCGGAGGCAGTTCCAGGTCCGGCATCACCCCGCCGGTCAGCTGCTCGTACGCCTCGTCGGCCGCGTAGCCCAGTTCCTCGGCGTCGCCGTCCACCGCTTCGTCGAAGTCGTCCACCAGCTCGGCGAGCTGGTCCGGGTCGTGCAGCGCGCCCTCGAAGACCTCCCGGCCCTGGCCGATCAGCCAGCAGCGGAAGTAGTCGAAGGCGTCATCGCTGGCGCCGCCCAGCATCACGGAGGCGGCGGCCCACAGATCCCAGGAGTACGCCCGGTTGTAGCGGGCCTCGAAGTGGCGGGCGAAGTCCACAACGGCGTCCGGGTCGAGCCCGAGCAGCCGCTCGACCAGTGCGTCGGCCTGCTCCTCGGGGTCGCCCTCAGCGGCCTCGCGGGAACCGTCGATCAGCTCCCAGAACTCCGTCTCGTCCATCACCGCTCCAGCATCTGCCCTGCCGGCGCCCGCCGCATGCGGACTCCCCCGGATGCGAGGGGGTCGTTATCCGGAATGGTGACGGGCTGTCCGGGAGGGTGACGGGGTGTTCGGATTGCGGCTCGCGCACCCCGGTCGGTGATCCGTCTTGTGACCGTCCCAAGAATCACTCGTTGGACGGCGTGCAACGGCAAACGACCGCATATCCCCCATTTCGCGAAGGGCTGTTCCAGGCCATGCCCATGGACGAACGCACCCGGGCCGACGTCGAACGGGCCGAGGCGGCCATCGTCGAGCACTATCCACGGCTCGTCCGCCTCACCTACCTCGTACTGCCCCCGTCGATGGGCCGCCACCGCCGGGTCCTGACCGCACACGGTCTGGTCCAGCGCGCGCTGCCCCGGACCCGGCTGCGCCGCCCCGACGGCGGGCTGCCGGCCCAGCGCGGCCCGGCCCCCGAGTCCGGCTACGACCTGGTGCGGCAGCGGGCCCTGCGGCTGGCGCTGGCGCACGAGGGGCAGCCGGGCCGGGGACTGCCGGTCCTGCCCCTGGTCTGGGGGCTGCGGCTCTTCCCGCGGGCCGGCGGCGCCGATGAACTGGCCCTGGACCAGGCGCTGTCCGCCGTCCCGGCACCGGTGCGGGCCGTCCTCGGGCTGTGGCATCTGGAAGGCCTGGACGAGGACGCCGCGCGCGCCGTGCTGGCGCGGGCCGGAGCGGCGGACCCGGACGCGGCGCAGCGGGCGGCCGCGCAGCTGGAACGCGAAACCGGGACCGGTGCGGCGCCCCTGCTGAGCTCGGGGGAGTTCGACCCGTGCATGGTGCAGACCCGGCCGACGGATCTGCTGCGCCGCCGGCAGCGGATGCGGGTGGTGGCCGTGGTGGCGGCCGTGTTCGCGGCGGGCGCGGCGGTGGCCGGGGCCTGGCCCGGCACCGCGGACCGGGCGGGGCGCGCCGAGACCGTCGCACAGCAGGCGCTGGACCCGGGCCGGCTGCTGCGTACCCCCAACGAGCAGTGGGCGGACACCTCCCGGATCGACTTCACCGCCTGGCCCACCCGTGGCCGGCAGGCCGGTGACCGCAAGCTGCTGGCGCGGGCGCTGCAGGTCTGGGCGGCGCCGCCCCCGGACGCCCGGATCAGGGCGGCCGGGGGCACCTCCACCCGGCCGCCCGACCATCCGCCGCAGCTGCTGTACGCGGGCCTGATCGACGCCGTCATGGTGGTGGTTTTCCACGACGGGGAGCGCCTGGTCCGCTACGCCGAGCCCGAAGACGCGACGCCCACACTGCACTTCGCCCGGGTCGACGACGCGGATCTGACGACCGGCGCCGCCCTGGTGATCGGGCGCGGCAACGGCTGGATGCGCTATCTGCTCGCGCCGTGGATCTCCGAGGTCATGACCCGCGATCTGCTGATGCCGGCCGCCCCGCCGCACGGGCTGCATGTCGCCCCCGACGGTGTCACCGACCGGATCCCGGCACCGCCCGCGGCGGGCCCCGGCTGCGGGCGCTGGCCGGTGGCCCAGTTCCGGCCCTCGACACGGATCGTGGCGCCCGGCCGGAACACCGCCTTCCTGGTGGCCGACCTCAATGAACTCGCCCCCGTCCACCTCACCGCCGGACCCCCGCCGTCCGGCGGCGCACCGGGCGAGGCGGCCGGTGCGCCGGCGCTGCGGAGCTGGGCCCGTACGGCCTGCTCGCTCGGGTCGCTGCGGGACGCCGGCGTACGGTCCGTCAACACCTGGGAGTTCGCCCGGCAGCGGCTCCCCGAGGACGGCGGCAGCGCCACCTGGGTGTGCACCCGCGCCGACACCTGGCGCGGGCCCGGCAGCGTGACCCTGCAGTTCGTGCCGCCCGCCGCGGGCCCGGCCGACCCCGGGCGGACCGCCGGACGGGCCAGGAACACCGCCGCCTGCGGCCGCTTCGGGCCCGATGTGGTGGGGGACGTCCACTGGCAGGCGAAGTCCGGCACGTGGTACCTGCTCGCGGCCGGCAGCCAGGAGGTCGGCGGACTCGACGCCACGGGCGGCGTCCGCGCCACCGCCGAGGAGAGCACACTCGCCGCACCGGCAAGGCCGGACGCCCCGGCGGAGGTCGTCGGGCGGCTGCGGAGCGGGGGGAGCGTTCGGGCGCTGCAGCCGTAGCCGGTGGACGGATTGCCGTGCGGCGCGCGCTGAATCCGGACAGAAGGTGTCGGGTATCGCTGTCAGGGTCGCCGTACAGAAGCAAGGCACCTGACAGCGAGGAGTGGCGTACGTGACCGGACAGAAAGAACTGGCGGGACGGGTGGCGCTGGTCGCCGGGGCGACCCGGGGCGCCGGCCGGGCGATGGCGGTGGAGCTGGGCCGGGCCGGTGCCCTGGTCTATGTGACGGGGCGGACGACCCGGGAGCGGACCAGCGAGGTCGGCCGCCCCACGGAGACGATCGAACAGACCGCTGAGCTGGTGTCCGCGGCGGGCGGCACCGGTATCGCCGTACCGACCGACCATCTCGATCCCGCGCAGGTCAAGGCGCTGACCGAGCGCATCGACCGGGAGCAGGGACGGCTGGACGTGCTGGTCAACAGCGTCTGGGGCGGTGACCGGCTGATCGAGTTCAACACCAAGCTGTGGGACCTCGATCTGGAGAACGGGCTGCGGATGTTCCGCCTCGGCATCGACACCCACATCATCACCAGCCATTACGCACTGCCGCTGGTGATCCGGCGGCCCGGCGGCCTGGTCGTCGAAGTCACCGACGGCACCGACGCCTTCAACCGCACCTACCGCGAGAACCTCTGCTTCGACCTCACCAAGAACGCCCCGCACCGCATCGCCTTCGGCCTCGCCGCCGAGCTGAAGGACCACGGCGGCACGGCGGTCTCGCTCACCCCCGGCTTCCTGCGGTCCGAGGAGATGCTGGACCACTTCGGGGTGACGGAGGAGACCTGGCGCGACGCGGTGGCCCAGGAACCGCACTTCGCCATCGCCGAGTCGCCGGCCCTGATTGCCCGCGGCGTCCGCGCGCTGGCCGCCGACCCGGACAAGGCGCGCTGGAGCGGCCGGTCGCTTTCCAGCGGCGGGCTGGCGAAGGAGTACGACTTCACCGATACCGATGGTTCCCGGCCCGATGCCTTCGGCTACTTCGAGGACGTGGTCTTCGGCGGGAAGGAGGGGAGCGCGGCGGACTACCGCTAGGCGAGTCCCTGCGGGGCGTGCCGGCGTCTTGGGCCCTTGGGGCCCTGCGTGTTCCGCGACGCGGGATGTGCCGAGAGGCGCCGTCCGTCGTCCGCGGCCGCGTCGTGGCTGGTCGCGCAGTTCCCCGCGCCCCTTTGGGGCGCAGCCGCACCGGACTTCAGCGAGGCCGCTCAGCCGTCCCCCGGGTCATGTGTACAGCGTGGCCGTCCGGCGGGCGGCCGCGGCGAAGCGTGCACGCAACCCGGGGGGCGCGAGTATCTCGCCCTCCGGGCCGAGCCCCAGCAGCTGGGCGTAGGCGACGTCGCCGGACTCCACGGCGAGGGTGACCGTCAGCCGGCCCTGCTCGTCGGGGCCGCCCGTGGTCTGCGCTTGTGCGATCGCCTCACGGGCCGCCGTGCGTTCGGTGACGTACGGCAGCTGGTGGACGCCGCGCGCGGAGAGCCGCAGCACCACCTCCTCACGCAGGATCGACCGGGCGAACTGGGCCGCCCGCTCCGCCCAGAACGCCGGGAGGTCGAAGGACGCATCGCGGATGAACCGCTCCCCGGCGCCCTCGGCTCCGGCGGCCCGGTCGCATTCCGCGAGCGCCACGGCCGTGAACCGGTCGACCCGGTAGACGCGGTAGTCCCCCTCCGTCCGCGCCGCCAGATACCAGACCCCCGCCTTCAGCACGAGGCCGTACGGCTCCAACTCCCGCTCCACCTCGGTGTCCTTGCGGAGGTAGCGGGCGGTGATCCGGTGGTCGTCCCAGACCGCGTCGGCGATCGCGGGCAACAGGGTGGGGGTCTCGGGCTCCTGGTACCAGGCGGGGGCGTCGAGGTGGAAGCGCTGGGCGACGCCCGTCGCGGCGTCCCGCAGCTCGGGCAGCAGGGCGGCGGAGACCTTCAGCCGAGCGGCGGACGCGGCATCCGCGAGCCCCATCTCGCGCAGGGCGGAGGGCACCCCGGACAGGAAGAGCGCCTCCGCCTCGCTGCGGCCGAGGCCGGTGAGGCGGGTGCGGTAGCCGCCTATGAGGCGGTAGCCGCCCGCCCGGCCACGGTCCGCGTAAACGGGCACCCCCGCCTCGGAGAGGGAGAGGACGTCCCGGGCGACCGTACGCTCGGAAACCTCCAACTCCCGCGCCAGCTCGGCCCCCGTCATCGACGGCCGCGCCTGGAGCAGCAACACCATCTTGATCAGCCGCGCAGCACGCATGTCCCCATCATGCCGGGGGCCACTGACAATGGCCGGGGTGGTGAGGGGGGGCTGGGTTTTTGCGGGTTTCGTGCACTTCGTGGGGGCCGGTGGGGGCTGGGGCCTTGTGGGTCTCGTGCGTTTCGCTGGGGGTGGGGGGTGGGGTTTTGCGGGTTTCGTACGTTTCGCGGGGGTTGGGGTTTTGCGGGGTTGGTGGTTGCCGCGGGGGTTGGAGGGGACGCACCGGTACCCTCCCCCAGCCTTCGGCCGGGAGGTGCCCCCACGGCGCGGGCGACGCGGCTCCGTGCGATTGATTGCCCCGGCGTTCGCTCCAGTCCTGCGGGCGGGCACCGGTACATCCCCTCCAACCGTCCAGCGTTGCCGACTGCCGCCCGGTGACACTGCCCGTCACGGCTCACACCTCGCCCGCGCCGAAGGTGCGGGTGGCCCGGCCAGGTCCCTGCCAAGGGGTGCCGAACGGGGGTCGTGGCGGTGATCGGTACGGCGGGATAGTCGCCCACGTACGGAGGTCGGAGGGGATGCCCGGTGAGCCGCCCGCAGGACCCGGAGCGAACAACGGGGTGATGAACCTCTGGGACCCGCGTCGCCCGCGCCGAGGACGGGTTACCGGGTGTCCCCTCCGACCCGCCACCCACCACGCGTACGCGCACCGGCGCCAGCCCACGGCAAACCCGCACTCCACAGGAAAACGAGGAGCCGCTCGTGTCCCACCAGGAAAGTGCACCCACCGGATCACTCACCGCACCCACTCCTACCTCCGCCCCCACCTCCGCCCCCACCCTCACCGAGCCGCAGAAAGCCCTGGTCAACGGCACGGTCCGTGAGGTCTACGTCCCCCCGCTGGCCCCGCCCATACGCAGTGGCTCGCTCGGGGACCTCCCCTTCCTCAACGCCCACGAGGCCCCCGGCGATCTCGTGCTCGCCCGTAAGCAACCCACCGGCATCTGGCGCGACATCACCGCCGCGGAGTTCGCCGCCGAGGTACGCGCCGTCGCCAAGGGCCTGATCGCGTACGGCCTCCGCCCCGGCGACCGGCTCGCGATCATGGCCCGTACGACCTACGAGTGGACCCTTGTCGACTTCGCCGCCTGGGCGGCCGGCCTGGTCACCGTCCCCCTCTACCCCACGTCCTCCGCCCACCAGGCGCAGTGGATCCTGCACGACTCCGGCGCCCGTGCCTGCGTCGTGGAGGGCGTCGACGAGACCCGCCTGATCAGCGGCATCCGCACCGGCCTCCCCGCCCTCGACCACCTCTGGCAGTTCAACACCGGCGCCGTCTCCCAACTCATCTCGGCGGGGCGCGATGTGCCGGACGAGGCGGTCGACCAGCGCCGTGCCGCCACTGGCCCGTACGCCCTCGCCACCCTCATCTACACCTCCGGCACCACCGGCCGTCCCAAGGGCTGCGCCCTCACCCACGCCAACTTCTTCGCCGAGGTCGACAACTCCGTCGAGCTGCTGCACCCGGTCTTCAAGTCGGTCAGTGAGGAGCCCGCCGCCACCCTCCTCTTCCTCCCGCTCTCCCATGTCTTCGGCCGGATGGTCGCCGTCGGCTGTCTGCGCGCCCGCGTCCGCCTCGGCCACGCCCCCAGCATCCGGACCGACGATCTGCTCGCCGACCTGGCCGGCTTCCGGCCGACGTTCCTGCTGGCCATCCCGTATGTCCTGGAGAAGGTCTTCAACACCGGACGGGCCACCGCGGAGAAGATGGGCCGTGCCGCCTCCTTCGACCGCGCGGTCCGCATCGCCCGTTCCTACGGCGAGGCCGTCGAGGCCAAGGAGCACGGGACGGGCCCGGGCCCCGGCGTTGCACTCAAGGGCGCCCGCAAGCTCTACGACCCCCTCGTCTACCGCCGTATCCGCGCCGCCCTCGGCGGCAAGGTCCGCCACGTACTCTGCGGCGGTTCACCTCTCGGCCGCCGCCTCGCCGCCTTCTACGCCGGCGCCGGCATCGAGATCTTCGAGGGCTACGGCCTGACGGAGACGACCGCCGCCACCACCGTCACCCCGCCCCTCAAGCCCCGTATTGGCACGGTCGGCTGGCCACTCCCCGGCACCGCCGTACGCATCGCCGACGACGGCGAGATCCTGATCCACGGCGACCACGTCTTCTCCGGCTACTGGGACGCGGCCCTCGGTGCGGCCCGCCCCGTCACCGACCAGGGCTGGTTCGCGACCGGTGACCTCGGAGCTCTCGACCCGGACGGCTACCTCACCATCACCGGCCGCAAGAAGGAGATCATCGTGACGACGGGCGGCAAGAACGTCGCCCCGGCCCCGCTGGAGGACCGTCTCCGCTCGCATCCCCTCGTCGGCCAGTGCATGGTCATCGGCGACAGCCGCCCTTACCTCACTGCGCTGATCACCCTGGAGCCGGACGGTCTCGCACACTGGCGCCAGATGCACAAGAAGCAGGACCTGCCGCCCGGGCAACTCGTCCGCGACGAGCGCCTGCTGGCCGACCTCCAGCGCGCCGTCGACGACGCCAACGAACTGGTTTCCCGTGCCGAATCCATCCGCCGCTTCGCCGTCCTCCCGGTGGACTTCACCGCGGAAACCGGGCATCTCACCCCGTCCCTGAAACTCCGCCGTGCCGCGGTCGCCCGCGATTTCGCCAAAGACATAGCGGCCCTCTACGAAAGCAGATGACCCCCGGTCTGGAGCAAAAGCCTTCGACGCGTCAAACTGGAACCCCGTGTCACCTCTGTGGGGGAGGTGGCACGGGGTCTGACCTGCAATGCCGTGGCGCTGCATCTGGCTGACTTCACACCGGACGTTCTTGGGGTTCGCCCGCGCCACCGCACCCTGCCAAGAGGCCGTCAAGGACAGCCGCTACGGGGCGAGTTGTCCGGGCATGACTGAGCTTGACCGAGCAGGACCGGGCACGACTGAGTGCAACCGAGCGCGGCCGAGTGGGATAGACCGGGGGAGCGGGGCCGACGGCCCGTGGTGTCGGAGGCGCCCGCCTACCAGGTGGATGCGGCACTCAGGACCGACGGCCTTCGTGTCCGCCCGACCCCCGACCGCCCGACCGCCCGCCCCGCCATGCGGGGCCTCTCACCGCGGTGGCAGCGCCACAGCCGTCTGCATGTCGCAGGTGTTGCACCAGAACGCCCAGCCGTTGGCGTCGACGGACCGCGACCCGCAGGCAAGACACGGATCGCCCACAAAACTCGCGGCGACCCAGGAGCCCGCCGTCGCCGCGCGCCGTCCGGCGGCCGCGCACTCGTCGGCGTAGCAGGGAATGCATAACCCGCCCTGTTGGCCGGGCAGTTTCATCGACCGTATCCCGCAGGTGGAACAGGGCAGTTTGCCGACGTCCTGCGCGTCCAGGCCGACCGGCTTACCGCTCCCACCGAAGGCCACCATGCCTGCCTTTGCCTCCTCTACGCCAGGACGGTTCCGGTGCCACCGCAACCGGAACACTGCGTGGTGACCGCATCGCCCATCGGCGTCTCCCACTCCACGGTGCCGCTGCCGCCACAGTCGGGGCAGGGCTTCTGTGGGGGCATGTCCTCGCTCATCTTGCCCAAGATAGGCCGCTCCATGTTGTCATGTGAGCACTTTCCGTGATCGCTTCGGTACGCAGTTGCCCGGGGCGCCAGCCGCACCTGCCTCTTGCGAGCCCGGCCGCTTCCCGAGCCGGGCGAGGGTGAGGCGCTTCCGGGGGTTCCTGGAGCGGGCTGCTCGCTCGCCGTGGGGAGGGCCGACCGCCTGCCGTTTCTGATGGCGGCTGTGGAGGGGGACGGATGCCTTGGCCGTGCCGGGTGTGGCCTTTCGGCCGAACGGGGTCGTAAGCCTGCCCGGATTTCCTCCCCCGGCAGGATCGCCTCGGTCCGCGTCAGGTCACCCGTGGGCCGGGGCGGTCATTCGCGGGTGGGGGGAATTCCGGATTGCGTGTGGCATTCGGGTGTGTCATGTGCCGGACGGCGGGAATTCATGCGGCCGCCATTCGTGGCGGTGCCGGTGTCGGCGGACAAAAGGCAGGAGCCCCGCTCGCCACCGAAGTGGCGGAGCGAGGCTCCTTGGGTACTGCTTAGGGGCGACCTGGAAAGAATTCCGGGCCGGGCAACTTAGACCGGCGTAACGTTCTCCGCCTGCGGACCCTTCGGGCCCTGCGTGACGTCGAAGTTCACCTGCTGGTTCTCCTCCAGGGAGCGGAAGCCAGAGGCGTTGATCGCCGAGTAGTGGACGAAGACATCCGGGCCGCCGCCGTCCTGGGCGATGAAGCCGAAGCCCTTTTCAGCGTTGAACCACTTGACGGTTCCGGTAGCCATAAGCCCTCCTTGGGCCAAAGGGTTGCCCTGCTCCAGAACCTGCAAAGAAGTCTGAAACTACAAGAGCCTGCGGGGTCACATGCTCCGCAGGCTCTGTACTGCAAGGGAAACCAAACTGCAACTTGCGCTGAGCGTAGCATGTGCTGCTCCTGAGGCGGAAGAGCCAAAGATCACGTTTAACCAACCGCACTAACGTCCATAAGGTGACCCGCCGCTCTGCCCCAAGGGGGACAGGTCTAGCCTCCGCATGTGGACAATTCAACCTTCGGAGACGCACCCGCGGGAGCCGACGCCGGCCGCCGTCGCAGCCGGCCGCGAGTGGGCCACATCCAGTTCCTGAACTGCCTGCCCCTTTACTGGGGCCTTGCCCGTACGGGCACCCTGCTCGATCTGGACCTCAGCAAGGACACGCCGGAGAAGCTCAGTGAGCAGCTGATCCGCGGGGATCTCGACATCGCGCCGGTCACGCTCGTGGAATTCCTGCGCGCCGCCGACGACCTCGTCGCCTTCCCCGACCTCGCCGTCGGCTGTGACGGCCCGGTCATGTCCTGCGTGATCGTCTCGCAGAAGCCGCTGGACCAGCTGGACGGTGGCCGGGTCGCGCTCGGTTCGACCTCGCGGACGTCCGTACGGCTGGCCCAGCTGCTGCTGGCCGAGAAGATCGGGGTGCGGCCCGAGTACTACACCTGCCCGCCGGACCTCGGTCTGATGATGCAGGAGGCGGACGCGGCGGTGCTGATCGGCGATGCCGCGCTGCGCGCCAATCTGCACGACGGGCCCCGGCTGGGCCTGGAGGTGCACGACCTCGGCCAGATGTGGAAGGAGTGGACGGGCCTGCCGTTCGTCTTCGCCGTCTGGGCGACCCGGCGCGAGTACCTGGAGCGCGAGCCGGCCGTGGTGCAGAAGGTGCACGAGGCGTTTCTCGCCTCGCGTGATCTGTCGCTGGAGGAGGTCGCCAAGGTCGCCGAGCAGGCGGCCCGTTGGGAGACCTTCGACGAGCCGGTCCTGGAGCGTTACTTCACCACGCTCGACTTCCGCTTCGGGCCCGCGCAGCTGGGCGGTGTCATGGAGTTCGCCCGGCGGGTCGGGCCGACGACCGGGTTCCCCGCGGATGTGAAGGTGGAGCTGCTGGAGTCGGCGGCCGCCCGCTAGCTGCCAATCGGCGGCGGCCAGGGCACGGGGGGCGGCGCGGTTCGGGCAGGATGGGCGCGATCCTGCGACCGCGCAATGATCTTGGAAAAGGGCAAACAGGGGGACCCATGAGAACACGTACCCGTGCCATTGCCGCCCTGGCAGGCGCCGTGGCGGTGCTCGCCTCGGTGTCGGCCGGACCGGCCGGTGCGGCCGGCGTCAACACCGTCGACTGCGGCACGCCGGGCGGCGGTGCGGGAGGCACGCTGAACTGGGGGTACACCGGCAAGACCAAGCTGGGCCTGGTGGGGCTCAGCGCGCACGATCGGGCGGCGGACGGCGCCTGGGTGCGGGTGCGCCTCGATGTCGTCACCGGCTCCGGGAAGAGGGCCACCTACTCCTGGCGTGCGAACCACAACGGAGCCGGCACGACCAAGCGGTGGAAGTCGTACGCGTCGGAGAGCTCGGGCATCGTCAGTGCCCGGATCGAGCTCCAGAAGGTCAAGGGCAGCAGTCCGGTCTCCTCCTGTTACAGCAGGAAGGCGTACAACCCGTACTACTGATGAGGGCGGTGGAGGGGTACGTCCCGTCACTCTGCCGCCGTTCGGGCCCCGGTCCGGCCGCGAGCGAGGCTGTCGTACCCCTGACGTACGCTGGTTCAGTTCGTGATGCCCGCCTGCGAAAGGGACGCCCCGGTGACCGAGAACGCCGACCTCCAGTCCGTACTCGACCGCGCCGCGCAGGGCGGCCGCATCACGCCGGAGGAAGCGCTCGACCTGTACCGCTCCGCTCCGCTGCATGCGCTGGGCCAGGCCGCCGACGCCGTACGCCGCCGCCGCTACGCGGGCACCGAGCACATCGCGACGTACATCATCGAACGCAACATCAACTACACCAATGTGTGCGTGACGGCCTGCAGGTTCTGCGCCTTCTACGCCGCGCCGAAGGACACCGCCAAGGGCTGGACCCGCGACCTCGACGACATCCTGCGCCGCTGCGCGGAGACCGTCGAACTGGGCGGCACCCAGATCATGTTCCAGGGCGGCCACCACCCGGACTACGGCGTGGAGTACTACGAAGAGCACTTCTCCGCCATCAAGAAGGCCTTCCCGCAGCTGGTCATCCACTCCCTCGGTGCCTCCGAGGTCGAGCACATGGCCCGGATCTCCAAGGTGTCCGTCGAGGAGGCGATCCAGCGCATCCACGCCGCCGGCCTCGACTCCTTCGCGGGTGCCGGTGCCGAGCTGCTGCCGGCCCGCCCCCGCAAGGCCATCGCTCCGCTGAAGGAGTCCGGTGAGCGCTGGCTGGAGATCATGGAGGCGGCCCACGAGCTGGGCGTGGAGTCGACGTCCACGATGCTGATGGGCACCGGCGAGACCAACGCCGAGCGGATCGAGCACCTGCGGATGATCCGCGACGTCCAGGACCGTACAGGCGGCTTCCGCGCCTTCATCCCGTACACCTACCAGCCGGAGAACAACCACCTGAAGGGCCAGACGCAGGCCACCCTCTTCGAGTACCTGCGCATGATCGCCATCGGCCGGATCTTCCTGGACAACATCGCGCACATCCAGGGCTCGTGGCTGACCACCGGCAAGGAGATCGGCCAGCTGTCGCTGCACTACGGCGCGGACGACCTCGGCTCGATCATGCTGGAGGAGAACGTGGTCTCCTCGGCGGGTGCCAAGCACCGCTCCAACCGCATGGAGATCATCGACCTGATCCGCAAGGCGGACCGGGTCCCGGCACAGCGCGCAACCACCTACGAGCACCTGCTCGTGCACGACGACCCGGCCAACGACCCGGTCGACGACAAGGTCGTCTCGCATCTGTCGTCGACCGCGATCGAGGGCGGTACGGCGCATCCCGAGCTGAAGCTGGTCGAGGCCAACTGAGCCTCCTGCGGGCGGCGTTGGAAAGTGAGCTGAGCGGTCGTGCTGACGATTCACGCCGCCGACGCGGTGTTCGGGGCCGGTCCCCGGTGTGACGCGGTGGCCGTCGACGGCGGTGTGATCGCGGGCGTCGGGACGCTGGAGCGGATGACGGCCGAGTGGCCGCAGGCCAGGGTGCGGCGTTGGCCCGGGCTGATGACGCCCGGCCTGGTCAATCACCAGGCGGTGGCGCTGCTCGAAGCGGCCTACCATCCGGATCCGCGGGAGGCCGACGCGCTCGGCACCGCACCGCTCACCGGCGACGCGCTCGCGGCGCTTGCGATGGACGAGGCGCGCTGGGGCGCGAGCGCCCGGCGCGGCTTGCAGCGCATGCTCCAGCACGGGACGACGGCGGTGGCCGGGCCCTTCCACCGGCCGCCGGTGCGCACGGCCGTGGCGCGCTCAGGCCTGCGGGTGCGCGACCCACGGCAGGGGCGCGAGACCGCAGCCGCGCTCGACGTCTTTGCCGTGCAGCCGCTGAGCGCCGTGCTGGGCGGCGACCTCGCCGAGGGCCGCCCGGCGGACCTCGCGGTCTTCGACGTACCGGTCGACGAGCCGCCGGCCCGCGCGCTACGGCTGCACGGGGCCGGAACGTGCCTGGCCACCGTCCTCGCCGGCCGTCTGGTCTACCGCCGCCGCTGACGGCGGGCGTGCCGGGCCGTGCCCGGTGCGTCCCCCGGCGCCGGCACGGTGGAGAATGGCCGGGTGACCCGAGCATCCCTGGACAAGCAGCCGCACGAAGTCGCCGCGATGTTCGACGACGTGGCGGCGCGGTACGACCTCACCAACGACGTGCTCTCCCTGGGGCAGGCGCGGCTGTGGCGCAAGGAGGTGGAGCGTGCGGTGGCCGCACGGCCCGCCGAGCGGGTGCTCGATCTCGCGGCCGGTACCGGCACCTCCTCGCTGCCGTTCGCGCGCACCGGTGCGTACGTCGTGCCGTGCGACTTCTCCGTCGGCATGCTGGGGGAGGGCAAGAAGCGGCACCCGTGGCTGCCGTTCACGGCCGGTGACGGCACCCGGCTGCCGTTCGCGGACGAGGTGTTCGACGCCGTCACCATCTCCTTCGGGCTGCGCAACATCCAGGACACCGATGCCGCGCTGGCGGAGCTGTACCGGGTCACCAAGCCCGGTGGCCGGGTGGTGATCTGTGAGTTCAGCGAGCCGACCTGGGCGCCGTTCCGGACCGTCTACACCGAGTACCTGATGCGCGCGCTGCCGCCGGTCGCCCGCGCGGTCAGCAGCAACCCGGACGCCTATGTCTATCTCGCCGAGTCCATCCGCACCTGGCCCAACCAGCCCGAACTCGCCGCCCGGCTGCAGGGCGTGGGCTGGACCGAGGTGGCCTGGCGCAATCTGACCGGCGGCGTCGTGGCGCTGCACCGGGGGCGCAGGCCGGCCGAGGGCTGACGCCGGCCGCGGGCGGACGCCGCCGGCGGACGCCGGGCGCCGCGGGCGGGACCGTCCTCGGACGCGCTGGGACGACGGCCCTTCACGGGGCGTGCACTGCCGGGAACCATGCGTGCGACCGCGATGTCTGTCGGTTCGCCCGCGGCAGCCGTTCGTGCTGCCCCCTGAGGTTCCCGGAGCCCCCTGGAGTCGCCCGGCCCGCCCGGCCCGCCCGGCCCGCCCGGCACTCGGCCTGAAGGATGGCTGGAAACGGGCCCAGAAGGGCACCCAGACCGACGGCAAGGCGCCGGTCGGGACGTCGTACCTGCGCATCGGGGGCATCGCGAACGCCCCGCAGTCCTCCTCGTACGAGAACTTCCTGAGCCTGGAGAAGGGCGCTGCGGAAAGAATCCGCAGCGCCCTTTCCGGTTGCGGTGTGCCTCACAGATCCAGCCGGTGGCAGTACGCCTTCCGCTGTCCCTTCGGCGTGATCACCGTCTCCGCCTGCCGCATCCCCAGCCGCCGGGTCACCGCGATCGACCGCTCGTTCTCGGCGGCCACCATCGCCACCACATGCCGGACCCCGGCCGCCCGTACGGACTCCAGGGCTGCCTGCGCCGCAGCGGTGGCGTAGCCCTTGCCCCAGTACGCGCGGCCGAGCCGCCAGCCGATCTCGATCTCACCCGCCGGTCCCCACTCGTGCGGCCAGGGCTGGGCGCCGGTGAAGCCGATGACCGCGCCGTCCGCCGGGTCCACCAGTGTGTACAGGCAGAAGCCCAGCTCCGCGTGGTGCCGGCGCTGACGCGCGGTGAGTTCGTCGTACTCCGAGAGTTCGGCAGGGGCGCCCCCATGGAATTGCATGACGTCCGGGTGGTTGAAGACCCGGTGCCAGTGCACCGCGTCCTCCTCGGTGGGCACGCGCAGTTGGAGTGCGGGGAGCGGTGTGTGCGCAGACTTCATGGGACAACCCTTCAGGATCTGATCACCAAGGCCCCCATAGACTGCACATGCCCAGTGCCGGTCGGCACCCAGATATCCAGATATCGACTTCCGGGAGACAGCGCCGTGACCGAGTCCGCGTCCGTGACCGATTCCGTGACCCCCGCCCGATCGGAGCACAGCGCGGATGTGATCGTCGTCGGTGCCGGGCCCGCCGGCTCGGCCACCGCCTATCACCTCGCCAAGTCCGGTCTGGATGTGCTCCTTCTGGAGAAGACCGCGTTCCCGCGCGAGAAGGTCTGCGGCGACGGGCTGACCCCGCGCGCCACCAAGCAGCTGGTCGCGATGGGCATCGACATCTCCGAGGAAGCGGGCTGGCTGCGCAACAAGGGCCTGCGGATCATCGGCGGCGGCTCCCGGCTCCAGCTCGACTGGCCGGAGCTGGCCTCGTACCCGGACTACGGCCTGGTCCGTAAGCGCGATGACTTCGACGAGCAGCTGGCGCGGCAGGCGCAGAAGGCCGGTGCCCGGCTCCACGAGCGCTGCAATGTGGGCGCGCCGATCGTCAACGAGCTGACCGGCCACATCACGGGCGTGCACGCCAAGCTCGGCGAGGAGAAGACCCCGGTCACCTTCCACGCCCCGCTGGTCGTCGCCGCCGACGGCAACTCCACCCGGCTCTCGCTGGCCATGGGCCTGCACCGGCGCGAGGACCGCCCCATGGGCGTGGCCGTCCGTACGTACTTCACCTCGCCCCGCCACGACGACGACTACCTGGAGTCCTGGCTGGAGCTGTGGGACCGCCGCGGCGCCCAGGACCGGCTGCTGCCCGGTTATGGCTGGATCTTCGGCATGGGCGACGGGACGAGCAATGTCGGCCTCGGCATCCTCAACTCCAGCTCCGCCTTCAAGGAGCTGGACTGGCGCGAGATCCTCAAGGCGTGGTGTGCCTCGATGCCCGCCGACTGGGGCTACACACCGGAGAACATGACCGGCCCGATCCGCGGCGCCGCCCTCCCCATGGCCTTCAACCGCCAGCCGCACTACACCAAGGGCCTGCTGCTGGTCGGTGACGCGGGCGGGCTGGTGAACCCGTTCAACGGCGAGGGCATCGCCTACGCCATGGAGTCCGGTGCGATCGCCGCCGAGGTCATCGTGCAGGCACACGCCCGCGCCACGTACGCGCAGCGCGAACTGGCGCTGCAGCGCTACCCGAAGATCCTCAAGGACACCTACGGCGGCTACTACTCCCTGGGCCGCGCCTTTGTGAAGCTCATCGGCAACCCCAAGGTCATGAAGATCGCCACCCAGCGCGGTCTGACCCACCCGCTGCTGATGCGCTTCACCCTCAAGATGCTCGCCAACCTCACCGACCCCACGGGCGGCGACGCGATGGACCGCATCATCAACGGGCTGAGCAAGGTCGCCCCGAAGGCCTGACACAGGGGGCCGGCCCCGGACGGAGGTCCGGTGCCGGCCTCGTGCGTGCCTCCGGCGCCGAAGCGCCCGTCGGACGACGGGGCGGTGGGGACGCCGGACGCGACGGCCCGGAGACACGATCGGCCCGGAGACACTGCACACGAAAAAGGACCGTCCCTCCCGAGCGGCGAGAGGGGCGGTCCTTTTGCGGTACCGAGTGTGTGGGGGTCCTAGAGGACGCGCACCGCGCCGGTGGGCATGTCGTAGTCGAGCGGGCGCTCGACGATGCCGGTGCTCGAGTTCTGGGCGCCGATGAACTTGCCGTCGCCGATGTAGATGGCGACGTGGTAGGCGCTGCCCGCGCTGCCCCAGTAGAGGATGTCGCCGGGCTGGAGGTTGTCCAGGCCGACCTGGGTGCCCTGGGTGGACTGGCCCTGCGACACCCGCGGCAGGTCGATGCCGACCCGCTTGTACGCAGCCTGGACCAGGCCGGAGCAGTCGTACGACGAGGGGCCGCTGGAGCCCAGCACGTAGGACTTGCCGATCTGCGCCTCGGCGAAGGCGATAATCGCGGCGGCGCTGCCGGTGGCGCTGGACGACGAGGGCGCGGACAGAGTCGAACGCTCGGTGGAGCGCGAGGCGCGGGCCTGCGCGGCCTCCTCGGCCTTACGGGCCTTCTCGGCCTTCTTCTTCGCCGCGGCCTTGGCCTTCTTCACGGCCTCGGCCTTGTCCTTCTCCGCGGCCTTGTCGGCCTGGGAGACGGCACTGTCCTGGCGCGCCTGAAGCTCGTAGTTGAACGCGACCTGCTTGGCCGTGTCGGCGCTCCTGGCGGCGCTGGTCGCCAGCGCCGTCGTGATCGTCGGCATCTCCTGGGTTTCGGAGACTGGCTTTTCCGCGGCGTTGGCCGGCACGGTCGCGCCGGTCACCGCGAGGGTGAGGAAGCCACCAGTCACGCCCGCGCGCAGCGCCCGCGAGGAGGCGGAAGGACGGCGGGGCTTCCGGTGGCTGGGTATGAGTGCGTTCGGGGACATGGCAATAACGGCTATCAGGAGCCGCAGGTTGCTGCCAAGAAAGGTGCAGTGCGCCACACTTGACGTGTACGCGACGAACAAACCGGACTTTTGCCCGCCCGCCGGCCCGGCGGCGGGATGTCCGAATTTCGCGATCATGTTCCTACGCATGGCATTTGCTGCTCCATGCGGGCCCGGCGGGCGCCTACCACTTCCTCATCCGCCACGCCAAGGCTTCCCGGGCGTCAAGCACTTAGTGCTGGAAATAGCGTGGGATAGGTCACTCTTGAGTGTCCGTTATGTTCCCGTGACCTCGCCTCGGCCGGTCGCTCGTGAACGGAAGCACGTACCGGCGATCACGACCGGGTCACGACCGGGCCGCGGCTACGGGTCTGCCGCATATAGCAGTTGGCCGCGTCCAGCACCAATTTGCCCGTGGCGGCAACCACTTGATAGTGGCAACCCCGCACTGAGCAGCGGTAACACGGGTGAATGTCACCTCTCGTGATCACTCGCGTGCTTCGCGTACGAAGATCACCGCTCATCCGACTTCATGATCCTTCGCCGGGTGGTGGAGATCACAAAGGCGTTGTTCACCCTCGTGTCGCAGATCACAGACCAGCGGGCATAAGATGCAGGCGGCTCGGGCTTGTGAACTGCCTCACATAGGCATGATCTCCATGGGGCAGCCGGAGGGCCCGAGCGGACCGCCATCCAGTCATCGTCGACTGAAGGGAGCGAGGACGGTGAACGCTTACGCGCCCATCCTCGTACTGGGAGCCCTCGGGGCAGGCTTTGCGATCTTCTCCGTCGTGATGGCCACCCTCGTCGGGCCCAGGCGCTACAACCGGGCCAAGCTCGAGGCGTACGAGTGCGGAATCGAGCCGACGCCACAACCGTCCGGTGGCGGTCGCTTCCCGATCAAGTACTACCTGACGGCGATGCTCTTCATCGTCTTCGACATCGAGATCGTCTTCCTCTATCCCTGGGCCGTCACCTTCGACGCCCTGGGGCTTTTCGGGCTCGTCGAGATGCTCCTCTTCGCGCTCACCGTCTTCGTCGCCTACGCCTATGTCTGGCGTCGTGGCGGCCTGGAATGGGACTAGGGGTCACACATGGGACTTGAAGAGAAGCTGCCGAGCGGCTTTTTGCTGACCACTGTCGAGCAGGCCGCGGGCTGGGTGCGCAAATCCTCGGTCTTCCCTGCGACCTTCGGGCTGGCCTGCTGCGCCATCGAGATGATGACCACCGGCGCCGGGCGCTACGACCTCGCCCGCTTCGGCATGGAGGTCTTCCGCGGCTCACCGCGACAGGCGGATCTGATGATCGTGGCCGGCCGGGTGAGCCAGAAGATGGCGCCCGTGCTGCGGCAGGTCTACGACCAGATGCCGGACCCGAAGTGGGTGATTTCCATGGGGGTTTGCGCCTCGTCAGGCGGAATGTTCAATAACTACGCGATTGTGCAGGGCGTTGACCACATTGTTCCCGTTGACATCTATTTGCCGGGTTGCCCGCCGCGTCCCGAGATGCTGATGGACGCCATTCTCAAGCTCCACCAGAAGATCCAGAACACCAAGCTCGGGGTCAATCAGGAGCAGGCCGCCCGCGAGGCGGAGGAAGCGGCGCTCAAGGCCCTGCCGCTGATCGAGATGAAGGGGCTGCTGCGGTGAGTGAGCAGAAGAACCCCGAGCGTCCCGAGCCGGACGGCCAGAACGGCCAGAACGGCCAGAACGGCCAGGATGAGGCCGTTCCTGCGCAGCGCGACGACACCGGTGAGGTGATCGGCACCCGCCGCGGGATGTTCGGCGCCAGCAACGGCGGCGACACCAGCGGCTACGGCGGCCTGGTCCGCACCGTCCGGCTGCCCGGCGAGAGCCGGCGGCCGTACGGCGGACCGCGCGGCAAGGAGGACGGCTACGGCGAGTTCGACGAGATCGCCGATGAGCTGGAGGGCGCCCTCGACGAACAGGGGCTGGTCCCCGAGAACGTCATCGAGAAGACCGTCGTGGACCGCGATGAGCTGACCTTCCACATCGAGCGCAGCTACCTGCCGGCCGTCGCCGGGATCCTGCGCGACGACCCGGCGCTGCGCTTCGAGCTGTGCACGGGGGTGAGCGGGGTGCACTTCCCCGGCGACAAGGGCCGCGAGCTGCACGCCGTCTACCACCTGCGCTCGATCACCCACAACCGGCTGATCCGGCTGGAGGTCTCCGCCCCGGACGCCGACCCGCATGTGCCCTCGCTCGTGGAGGTCTATCCGACCAACGACTGGCACGAGCGGGAGACCTACGACTTCTTCGGAATCGTTTTCGACGGCCACCCGGCGCTGACCCGGATCATGATGCCGGACGACTGGCAGGGCTTCCCGCAGCGCAAGGACTACCCGCTCGGCGGCATCCCCGTCGAGTACAAGGGCGCCCAGATTCCGGCTCCCGACCAGCGGAGGTCGTACAGCTGATGACTACTGCACCGCACTCCCACTCCTCGTCCGGCCACCGCACCTCCAGCGACTTCGACACCCGGGAGTCCCTGGCCCGCGAGACCACCGAGGGCACCGTCTACAACGTGTCCGGTGGCGACTGGGACGAGATCGCCGCGGCCGCCGTGAAGGCCGACGACGAGCGGATCATCGTCAACATGGGGCCGCAGCACCCGTCCACGCACGGGGTGCTCCGGCTGATCCTGGAGATCGACGGTGAGACCGTCACCGAGGCCCGCTGCGGGATCGGCTATCTGCACACCGGCATCGAGAAGAACCTCGAATACCGGACCTGGACGCAGGGCACCACCTTCGTGACGCGGATGGACTACCTGACGCCGTTCTTCAACGAGACGGCGTACTGCCTGGCCGTGGAGAAGCTGCTCGGTATCACCGACCAGATCCCCGACCGGGCCTCGGTCATCCGCGTGCTGCTGATGGAGCTCAACCGGATGTCCTCCCACCTCGTGGCGATCGCCACCGGCGGGATGGAGCTGGGCGCCACCACGATCATGATCTACGGCTTCCGCGACCGTGAGCTCATCCTCGACCTCTACGAGCTGATCACCGGCCTGCGGATGAACCACGCCTACATCCGGCCCGGCGGCCTCGCCCAGGACCTGCCTCCGGGCGCGGTCGACCAGGTGCGTGAGTTCGTCAAGAAGATGCGGAAGAACATCGGCGAGTACGACAAGCTCGCCACCGGCAACCCGGTTTTCAAGGGCCGGATGGAAGGCATCGGCTATCTCGACCTGGCCGGCTGTATGGCCACCGGTGCCACCGGGCCCATCGTGCGCTCCGCCGGACTGCCGCACGACCTGCGCAAGACACAGCCGTACTGCGGTTACGAGACCTACGACTTCGAGGTGCCGACCGCCGACACCTGCGACTCCTACGGCCGGTTCCTGATCCGGCTGGAGGAGATGCGCCAGTCGCTGCGGATCGTCGAGCAGTGCCTGGACCGGCTGGCGCCCGGCCCGGTGATGGTCGCGGACAAGAAGATCGCCTGGCCCGCCCAACTGGCTCTCGGCCCGGACGGTCTGGGCAACTCCCTCGACCACATCAAGAAGATCATGGGCACCTCGATGGAGGCCCTGATCCACCACTTCAAGCTGGTGACCGAGGGCTTCCGGGTCCCGCCGGGACAGACCTACGCGGCCGTCGAGTCACCCAAGGGCGAGCTGGGCGTGCATGCGGTCAGCGACGGCGGCACCCGCCCCTACCGGGTGCACTTCCGCGACCCGTCCTTCACCAATCTGCAGGCCATGGCGGCGATGTGCGAAGGCGGCCAGGTCGCCGACGTCATCGTCGCCGTCGCGTCCATCGACCCCGTGATGGGAGGCGTCGACCGGTGAACGCCACTCCGGCAAACCAGGACGTGCAGCTGGGCATGCCCGCACTCCCCGCCCCCGATT
This sequence comes from Streptomyces sp. NPDC048637, assembly GCF_040650675.1. NCBI lineage: Bacteria > Bacillati > Actinomycetota > Actinomycetes > Kitasatosporales > Streptomycetaceae > Streptomyces > Streptomyces sp. NPDC048637. The sequence goes on along the minus strand of NZ_JBEZHQ010000011.1, from coordinate 119,606 downwards.
ACCCGGCGGACGTACGGGCCCGGCTCGAAGCGGACGCCAAGGAGGTGATCGCCCGCTACCCCGGCGCGCGCTCGGCGCTGCTGCCGCTGCTGCACCTCGTACAGGCCGAGGAAGGGCATGTCACCCGCACCGGCATCCGCTTCTGCGCCGAGATGCTCGACCTCACCACCGCCGAGGTCACCGCCGTCTCGACCTTCTACTCCATGTACCGCCGCAAGCGCAGCGGGGACTACCAGGTCGGGGTCTGCACCAACACGCTCTGCGCGGTGATGGGCGGCGATGCCATCTTCGAGGACCTCAAGGAGCACCTCGGCGTCGGCAACGGCGAGACCACCGAGGACGGCGCGGTCACCCTCGAACACATCGAGTGCAACGCGGCCTGCGACTTCGCCCCGGTCGTGATGGTCAACTGGGAGTTCTTCGACAACCAGACGCCGGAGTCCGCCCGGCAGCTGGTCGACGACCTGCGGGCCGGCCGGACCGTCGAACCCACCCGCGGCGCACCGCTGTGCACGTTCAAGGAGACGGCCCGGATGCTCGCCGGTTTCCCGGACGAGCGGCCGGGCGCCGTCGAGGCCACCGGCAGCGCGGGCCCCGCCTCACTGATCGGACTGCGGCTGGCCAAGGGCGAGGCCGTCCCCGGCCGCGGCGCCGACCACGTCGTCTCCCCGCGGACCACGGCCGACGGCCCGCCCGCCGACGAGCCCCCGTCCGGGCACCCCGCGGACGAGGCGCCCGCGGGCCACCCCAGCTCCCACGACGCACCGCAGCAGACGTCGGCCTCGGATGACCAGCACCCGGCCGGCCCCACAGCAGAGGAGGGGGAGTGATGACGGTGGCAGCCGAACACGGGGGTGCCTCCCGGCACGAGGCCGGCGGGGACATCCACCCCGAGAAGCTTCTGACGCCTGTCCTGTCCGCCTTCTGGGACCAGTCCGCGTCCTGGACGCTGGAGACCTACCGCCGGCACGAGGGCTACGAGGGACTGCGCAAGGCCCTGGCCATGCCCCCGGACGAGGTCATCGCCTACGTCAAGGACTCCGGGCTGCGCGGCCGCGGCGGCGCGGGCTTCCCGACCGGGATGAAGTGGCAGTTCATCCCGCAGGGCGACGGCAAACCGCACTATCTCGTGGTCAACGCCGATGAGTCGGAGCCCGGGACCTGCAAGGACATCCCGCTGCTCTTCGCGAACCCGCACTCCCTCATCGAGGGCATCGTGATCGCCTGCCATGCGATCCGGTCGAACCACGCCTTCATCTATCTGCGCGGTGAGGTCGTGCCCGTGCTGCGGCGGCTGCATGAGGCCGTGCGCGAGGCCTATGCGGCGGGCTTCCTCGGGAAGAACATCCTGGGCTCGGGGCTCGACCTGGACGTGATCGTGCACGCGGGCGCGGGCGCCTACATCTGCGGTGAGGAGACCGCGCTGCTCGACTCCCTGGAGGGCCGTCGCGGACAGCCCCGGCTGCGTCCCCCCTTCCCGGCGGTGGCGGGCCTGTACGCCTGCCCCACTGTCGTGAACAACGTCGAATCCATCGCGTCGGTTCCCGCGATCATGAACAGGGGCAAGGACTGGTTCCGGTCGATGGGCAGCGAGAAGTCCCCGGGCTTCACGCTCTACTCGCTCAGCGGCCATGTCGCCAACCCGGGCCAGTACGAGGCCCCGTTGGGCATCACCCTGCGCCAGCTGCTGGACATGAGCGGCGGTATCCGCCGCGGCCACCGGCTGAAGTTCTGGACGCCGGGCGGCTCCTCGACGCCGATGTTCACCGATGAGCACCTCGATGTCCCCCTCGACTACGAGGGCGTCGGCGCGGCCGGTTCGATGCTCGGCACCAAGGCGCTTCAGTGCTTCGACGAGACCACCTGTGTGGTCCGGGCGGTCACCCGCTGGACCGAGTTCTATGCGCACGAGTCCTGCGGCAAGTGCACACCCTGCCGCGAAGGGACCTACTGGCTGGTGCAGTTGCTGCGCGACGTCGAGGCGGGCAAGGGGCAGCTGGGCGACCTCGACAAGATCGACGACATCGCCGACAACATCAACGGCAAGTCCTTCTGCGCCCTCGGCGACGGCGCCGCCTCGCCGATCTTCTCCTCGCTCAAGTACTTCCGCGAGGAGTACGAGCAGCACATCACCGGCAAGGGCTGCCCCTTCGACCCGGCCAAGTCGACCCTGTGGGGCGACAACGACGCTCACCTGGGGGTGAAAGCATGACCGTCACCACCAACGCTCCCACCGGGGGCGGCGAGGCCGCGGTCCCGCCGGAGGACCTCGTCACCCTGACGATCGACGGCATCGAGATCTCCGTTCCCAAGGGGACGCTGGTCATCCGTGCCGCGGAGCTCCTCGGCATCGAGATCCCGCGCTTCTGCGACCACCCGCTGCTGGACCCGGCGGGCGCCTGCCGGCAGTGCATCGTGGAGGTCGAGGGCCAGCGCAAGCCGATGGCCTCCTGCACCATCACCTGCACCGACGGCATGGTCGTCAAGTCGCAGCTGACCTCCCCGGTGGCCGAGAAGGCCCAGCGCGGGGTGATGGAGCTGCTGCTGATCAACCATCCGCTGGACTGCCCGGTCTGCGACAAGGGCGGCGAGTGCCCGCTGCAGAACCAGGCGATGCAGGTCGGCGACCCGGAGTCGCGCTTCGAGGGCAAGAAGCGCACCTTCCAAAAGCCGGTGCCGATCTCCACCCAGGTGCTGCTGGACCGTGAGCGGTGTGTGCTGTGCGCGCGCTGCACCCGCTTCAGCAACCAGATCGCCGGCGACCCGATGATCGAGCTCGTCGAACGCGGCGCCCTCCAGCAGGTCGGCACCGGAGAGGGCGACCCCTTCCAGTCGTACTTCTCCGGCAACACCATCCAGATCTGCCCGGTCGGCGCGCTCACCTCCGCCGCGTACCGCTTCCGCTCCCGCCCCTTCGACCTGGTCTCCTCGCCGTCGGTGTGCGAGCACTGCGCGGGCGGCTGCGCGACCCGTACGGACCACCGGCGCGGCAAGGTGATGCGGCGGCTGGCGGCCGACGACCCCGAGGTCAACGAGGAGTGGATCTGCGACAAGGGGCGGTTCGCCTTCCGGTACGCGCAGCAGCGCGACCGGCTGGACCACCCTCTCGTACGCAACCCGGAGTCCGGCGAACTGGAGCCGGCGAGCTGGCCCGCTGCTCTGGAGGCGGCGGCCCGCGGGCTGGCCGCGGCCAAGGGGCGGACCGGCGTGCTGACCGGCGGCCGGCTGACCGTCGAGGACGCCTACGCCTACGCCAAGTTCGCCAGGATCGCGCTCGGCACCAACGACATCGATTTCCGGGCGCGGGCGCACAGCGCCGAGGAGGCCGACTTCCTGGCGTCCCGGGTCGCCGGCCGCGGCCGTGACCTGGACGGCGGGGGTGTCACGTACACCGCGCTGGAGAAGGCACCGGCCGTCCTGCTGGCCGGAATCGAGGCCGAGGAGGAGGCCCCGGGCGTCTTCCTGCGGCTGCGCAAGGCGCACCGCAGGAGCGGTCAGCGCACCTACGGGCTGGCCGGTTACGCCTCGCGCGGACTGATCAAAGCCGGCGGGACGCTGCTGCCGTCCGCGCCCGGTACGGAGACCGAATGGCTGGACGCGCTCGCGGGCGGTGTCGGCCTGGAGGGCGAGGGCCGTACCGCGGCCGAGGCGCTGCGGGCCGACGGCTCGGTGATCATCGTCGGTGAGCGGCTGGCGGCGGTGCCCGGTGCGCTGACCGCCGCGATCCGGATGGCGTCGGCCACCGGGGCCCGCCTGGTGTGGATCCCCCGGCGGGCGGGCGAGCGCGGGGCCGTCGAGGCGGGCGCACTGCCCGGTCTGCTGCCGGGCGGCCGGCCGGCCACCGATCCGCGGGCCCGCGACGAGGTCGCCGCCGCCTGGGGCGTGGCCGCACTGCCGCACCGGCACGGCCGGGACACCGGCCAGATCATCGAGGCCGCGGCGACCGGCGAGCTCAGTGCGCTTCTCGTGGCGGGCGTCGAGGTCGCGGACCTGCCGGACCCGGCCCGCGCGCTGGCCGCGCTGGACCAGATCGGCTTCCTGGTCAGCCTGGAGCTGCGGCCCTCGCAGGTCACCGAACGGGCGGATGTGGTCTTCCCGGTGGCGGCCGTGGTGGAGAAGGCGGGCACCTTCCTCAACTGGGAGGGCCGGGCGCGGCTGTTCGAGGCCGCGCTCAAACCGGACCAGATGACCCGCCGGCATCTGCTGTCGGACTCGCGGGTGCTGCACATGCTCGCCGACGCCCTTGACGTTCATCTGGCACTGCCGGACATCCGCGCCGTACGCCGCGAACTGGACCGGCTCGGCGGCTGGGACGGCCCCTACGCGGGCGAGCCCGTGGAGAGGGGGCGTCCGCTGCCCCGCCCCGACAGCGGTGAGGCCGTCCTCGCCGGCCACCGGCTCCTGCTGGACCAGGGGCTGCTCCAGGAAGGCGATGAGGCGCTGGCCGGTACCCGGCACGCCGCGGTCGCCCGGCTGTCGGAGATCACCGCGCAGGAGACCGGCGTCAAGGACGGGGATCTGCTGGCGGTCACCGGGCCGGCCGGCTCGGTCCGGCTGCCGCTCCAGGTCACGCCGATGCCCGACCGGGTGGTGTGGCTGCCGCTCAACTCCACGGGCGGCGGCGTCGCCGCCGATACCGGGGCCCGGCCCGGTGACCTGGTGAAGATCTCCGCCGCCCCGGGCACGCCGGAGCCGGCCGAGGAGGTGGACGCATGATGCAGCAGCTCGATCAACTCGCCGCGGCCGGCAGCGCGCTGGCCCAGGAAGACCTGTCGATGTTCGGCCGCGACCCGTGGTGGCTCGTCCTCATCAAGGCGGTCTTCTGCTTCGCGTTCCTGATGCTGACGGTGCTGTTCTCGATCGTCTGGGAACGCAAGGTCGTCGCCTGGATGCAGCTGCGCATCGGCCCCAACCGGCACGGACCCTGGGGGATGCTGCAGTCCCTCGCCGACGGCATCAAGCTGATGCTGAAGGAGGACCTGGTCGTCAAGCGGGCCGACAAGCTGGTCTACGTCCTCGCGCCGGTCGTGGCGGCCATCCCGGCCTTCATGGCGATCGCGGTGATCCCCTTCGGCCCGGCCGGCAACGAGATCTCGATCTTCGGGGTCCGCACCCCGATGCAGCTGACGGACCTGCCGATCGGCATCCTCTACATCCTGGCCACGGCCTCGGTCGGCATCTACGGCATCGTGCTGGCGGGCTGGTCCTCCGGCTCGACCTATCCGCTGCTCGGCGGGCTGCGCTCGTGCGCGCAGATGATCTCGTACGAGATCGCGATGGGGATGTCGTTCGCGGCGGTGTTCCTCTACTCCGGGTCGATGTCGACGTCGACCATCGTGGAGTCGCAGCAGAACCGGTGGTACATCCTGCTGCTGCCGGTGTCCTTCATCATCTACATCGTCGCGATGGTGGGCGAGACCAACCGCGCGCCGTTCGACATGCCGGAGTCCGAGGGCGACCTCGTCGGCGGCTTCAACACCGAGTACTCGTCCATCAAGTTCGCGATGTTCATGCTCGCCGAGTACATCAACATGGTGACCGTCTCGGCCGTCGCGATCACCCTCTTCCTGGGCGGCTGGAAGGCACCCTGGCCGATCTCCACCTTCTGGGAAGGTGCGAACCACGGCTGGTGGCCGCTGCTCTGGTTCACGATCAAGGTGCAGCTGCTGCTGTTCTTCTTCATCTGGCTGCGCGGCACCCTTCCCCGGGTGCGCTACGACCAGTTCATGAAGCTGGGCTGGAAGGTCCTCATCCCGGTCTCGCTGGTCTGGCTGATGCTGGTCGCCTCCGTACGGGCGCTGAAGAACGAGGGCTACAACTTCTCCCAGATCGTGCTGTACGTCGCCGGCAGTGCCGTCGTGCTGCTGCTGATCTCCCTCCTCGTGGACTTCTTCCGGCGCGCCGAGAAGGAGGAGGAGACGGACGGCGACGGGGCCTTCGACCCGATGGCGGGCGGCTTCCCCGTACCGCCGCTGCCCGGACAGAGCCTGCCGCCCGTGCCGCGCCGCAGACCGCGCCGGGAGCGGGAGCTGATTGTCAGTGGCGGGTCGGACACTGTCAGTGACGGAATCGGAAACGATGGAAAGGGGGGCGACGGTGCCTGAGTTCCAGAACCCCGTGGCCGGCTTCGGCGTGACCTTCAAGGCCATGTTCAAGAAGCGGCTGACCGAGCAGTACCCGGAGGAGAAGAAGCCGACGGCGCCGCGTTTCCACGGCCGGCATCAGCTCAACCGCCATCCGGACGGGCTGGAGAAGTGCATCGGCTGCGAGCTGTGCGCCTGGGCCTGCCCGGCGGACGCGATCTATGTCGAGGGCGCGGACAACACCGACGAGGAGCGCTACTCCCCGGGTGAGCGCTACGGCCGCGTCTACCAGATCAATTATCTGCGCTGCATCCTGTGCGGTCTGTGCGTGGAGGCCTGCCCGACCCGCGCGCTGACCATGACCAATGAGTACGAACTCGCCGACCGGTCCCGCGAATCGCTCATCTACACCAAGGAGGAGCTGCTCGCGGGCCTGGAGGAGACCATGGTCGACAGCCCGCATGCGATCTACCCCGGCATGACGGAGAAGGACTACTACAAGGGCCTGGTGACCGAGGCCGCGCCGGGGACCGTCCGTCAGGTCGCGGCCTCCAAGGGCGAGAAGGACGACGGGACGTCGCAGGCGAAGGAGGCGAAAGCATGACCGGCCTCGCCGCCGCGGCCTCCATGACCTCCACGGGGGAGGCCGTGCAGTTCTGGATCCTGGGCATCGTCGCCGTCGGCGGCGCGCTGTGCACGATCCTGATGAAGCGCGCCGTGCACAGCGCCCTCTCGCTCGCCGGGACCATGATCGTGCTGGCGGTCTTCTACCTCGCCAACGGCGCGTACTTCCTCGGCGTCGTCCAGATCGTCGTCTACACCGGCGCGATCATGATGCTGTTCCTGTTCGTCGTCATGCTGGTCGGTGTCACCGCGGCGGACTCCCTCAAGGAGACGCTCAAGGGCCAGCGCTGGCTCGCCGCCGGACTGGGCCTCGGCTTCGGCATCCTGCTGATCGCCGGTATCGGCAACGCCTCGCTCAAGGAGTTCAACGGCCTGGGCGAGGCCAACGCCGGCGGCAATGTGCAGGGCCTGGCGGCGCTCATCTTCACCAAGTACGTCTTTGCCTTCGAAGTCACCGGCGCCCTGCTGATCACGGCGGCCGTCGGTGCGATGGTGCTCACCCACCGGGAGCGCACGGAGCGGGCCAAGACGCAGCGTGAGCAGTCCGAGGCCCGGATCCGCGAGGGCAAGCAGGTACCGCCGCTGCCCGCCCCCGGTGTCTACGCCCGGCACAACGCCGTCGACATTCCGGGCCTGCTGCCCGACGGCACCGTGTCCGAGCTCAGCGTCAATCCGACGCTGCGGGAGCGCGGCCAGATGCGCGATGTCTCCGGTGCGTCGCTCGCCGAGCTGAAGGCGCTGGAGCGGCGCTCCGAGGACTGGCTGGGCCGGGGCTCCGAGGACGAGCCCGGCCCGCCGTCGTCCGGTGGCGCGACGCCGAAGGAGCACAAGGAGGGGGCCAAGAAATGAACCCGGTCTACTACCTCTATCTCGCCGCCCTGTTGTTCACGATCGGCGCGGCCGGAGTGCTGATCAGGCGGAACGCCATCGTGGTGTTCATGTGCATCGAGCTGATGCTCAACGCCTGCAATCTCGCCTTCGTCACCTTCTCGCGGATGCACGGGAATCTGGACGGCCAGATCATCGCCTTCTTCACGATGGTCGTCGCCGCGGCCGAGGTCGTGGTCGGCCTGGCGATCATCGTGTCGATCTTCCGCACCCGTCATACGGCCTCGGTCGACGACGCCAGCCTGATGAAGCTGTAAGGGGTCGCACAAAGTGGAGAACTTGATCGCGCTGCTTGTCGCGGCACCGCTGGTCGGTGCGGCCCTGCTGTTGTGCGGCGGCAAACGATTCGACCGCACCGGCCACTTGATCGGCACGCTGTTCTCGGTGGCGTCGTTCGCCATCGGGGTGGCGCTCTTCGCCGGCATGCTGGGCAGGGGCGCCGAGGACCGTGCCCTGCACCAGCACCTGTTCAGCTGGATCCCGGTCGGCGGCTTCCAGGCCGACATCGCTTTCCAGCTCGACCAGCTGTCCATGACGTTCGTCCTGCTGATCACCGGTGTCGGCTCGCTGATCCACATCTATTCGATCGGCTATATGGAGCACGACGAGCGGCGCCGCCGCTTCTTCGGCTACCTCAATCTCTTCCTCGCAGCGATGCTGCTGCTCGTCCTCGCCGACAACTACCTTCTGCTGTACGTCGGCTGGGAGGGCGTCGGTCTCGCCTCGTACCTGCTCATCGGGTTCTGGCAGCACAAGCCGAGCGCGGCCACGGCCGCCAAGAAGGCGTTCCTGGTCAACCGCGTCGGCGACATGGGCCTGTCCATCGCGATCATGCTGATGTTCACGACGTTCGGGACCTTCGCCTTCGGCCCGGTGCTCGCCGCCACCGGTGACACGTCCGAGGGCAAGCTGACCGCCATCGGGCTGATGCTGCTGCTGGCCGCCTGCGGCAAGTCGGCGCAGGTACCGCTGCAGTCCTGGCTCGGCGACGCGATGGAGGGCCCGACCCCGGTCTCGGCCCTGATCCACGCCGCCACGATGGTCACCGCCGGGGTGTATCTGATCACCCGCTCCGGGGCGGTCTTCAATGCCGCGCCGACCGCCCAGCTGGCGGTCGTCGTGGTCGGTGCGGTCACCCTCCTCTTCGGTGCGATCGTCGGTTGTGCCAAGGACGACATCAAGAAGGCGCTGGCCGGTTCGACGATGTCGCAGATCGGCTACATGATCCTGGCCGCCGGCCTGGGCCCGATCGGCTACGCGTTCGCGATCATGCACCTGGTCACCCACGGCTTCTTCAAGGCGGGCCTCTTCCTCGGCGCCGGTTCCGTGATGCACGGCATGAACGACGAGGTGGACATGCGCCGTTACGGCGGTCTGCGGAAGTACATGCCGGTCACCTTCGTCACCTTCGGCCTCGGCTATCTGGCGATCATCGGCTTCCCCGGTCTGTCCGGCTTCTTCTCCAAGGACAAGATCATCGAGGCGGCGTTCGCCAAGGGCGGCACCGAGGGCTGGATCCTCGGCGGCGCGGCCCTGCTGGGCGCCGCGATCACCGCCTTCTACATGACGCGGGTGATGCTGATGACGTTCTTCGGCGAGAAGCGCTGGGACCCCAGCGAGGTGCATCCGCACGAGTCGCCGAAGGTCATGACGGTCCCGATGATCGTGCTGGCCATCGGATCGGTCTTCGCGGGCGGGCTGTTCAGCATCAACGAGGCCTTTGTGACGTGGCTGGAGCCGGTCACCTCGTTCGCGCACGGCCACTCCCCGGTCAGCGCCACCACGGTCACCGCCTCGACGATCGTGGTGCTGCTCATCGGGGTCGGCATCGCCTGGCTGATGTACGGCCGCAAGCCCGTCCCGGCGCTCGCCCCGCGCGGCTCGCTGCTGACCCGGGCCGCCCGCCGCGATCTGCTCCAGGACGACTTCAACCACGTCGTGTTCGTGCGCGGCGGTGAAGAGCTCACCGGCACACTCGTCCAACTCGACCGCTCCGTCGTGGACGGCGCGGTCAACGGCACGGCGGCTTCGATGGGCGGACTCTCCGGCCTGCTGCGCCGGTTGCAGACCGGATTCGTCCGTTCGTACGCGGTCCAGATGCTGGGCGGGGCCGCCGTTCTCGTCGCCGCGACCCTGCTGATGAGGGGTGTCTGAGCCATGTCGTTTCCCCTGCTGACGGCGGTGGCCGTGGTGCCGGCGATCGGTGCGATCGCCACCGCCGCGCTGCCCGCCGCCAAGCGCACCGCGGCCAAATGGCTCGCGCTGGTCTTCTCGCTGGTCACCTTCGCGCTGGCGCTGCTGGTCGCGTTCCGCTTCGACCCGGGCGCCAAGGGCCCCTTCCAGCTCACCGAATCGCACGCCTGGATCAGCGACTTCGGTGTCCGCTACGAACTCGGCGTGGACGGGATCGCGGTCGCCCTGATCGCGCTGACCACCCTGCTGATCCCCTTCATCATCCTGGCGGGCTGGCATGACGCCGACCCCCTGGAGGAGGCCACGCCCAACCGGCGCTGGCGGCCCACCCAGGGCTTCTTCGCGCTGATCCTGGCGGTCGAGGCGATGGTGGTCATCTCCTTCGAGGCCACCGATGTCTTCCTCTTCTACATCTTCTTCGAAGCCATGCTGATCCCGATGTACTTCCTCATCGGCGGCTTCGGGGACCGGGCGGGCGGGGACGGCGAGGAGCGGGCCGCGAACCGGCGGTCGTACGCCGCGGTGAAGTTCCTGCTCTACAACCTCGCCGGCGGACTGATCATGCTGGCCGCGGTGATCGGGCTGTACGCCGTCACCGCCGACCAGCTCGGCACCGGCACCTTCTCGCTGCAGCAGATCGTCGAGGCACGGGCGGCCGGCAAGCTGGAGATCGCCACCGGCACCGAACGGCTGCTCTTCCTCGGCTTCTTCTTCGCGTTCGCGGTGAAGGCGCCGCTGTGGCCGCTGCACACCTGGCTGCCGGGCGCCATGGGCGAGTCCACCGCGCCGGTCGCGGTGCTGATCACCGCGGTGGTCGACAAGGTCGGCACGTTCGCGATGCTCCGCTTCTGCCTCCAGCTCTTCCCGGAGGCCAGCAGCTGGGCGACCCCCGCCATCCTGGTGCTCGCGCTGATCAGTGTGCTCTACGGCGCGCTGCTGGCGGTCGCCCAGCGGGACATCAAGCGGCTGATCGCCTATGCCTCGATCTCCCACTTCGGCTTCATCATCCTGGGCATCTTCGCGATGACCACCCAGGGCCAGAGCGGCGCCACGCTCTACATGGTCAACCACGGCATCTCCACCGCCGCCCTGATGCTGGTGGCCGGTTTCCTGATCAGCCGCCGCGGCTCGCGGCTGATCGCGGACTTCGGCGGTGTCCAGAAGGTCGCCCCGGTCCTCGCCGGTACGTTCCTCATCGGCGGCCTCGCCACCCTGTCGCTGCCCGGCCTGGCACCGTTCGTCAGCGAATTCCTGGTCCTGGTCGGCACGTTCAGCCGCTATCCGGTGATCGGCATCATCGCCACCCTGGGGATCGTCCTCGCCGCGCTGTACGTCCTCGTGCTCTACCAGCGGACGATGACCGGGCCGGTGAAGGCCGAGGTGAAGAGCATGCCCGATCTCCGGGTGCGGGAGCTGGTGGTGGTGGCGCCGCTGATCGCGCTGCTGCTCTTCCTCGGGGTGTATCCCAAGCCGCTCACGGACCTCGTCAACCCGGCGGTCGGCCACACCCTGTCCGTCGTGGACAAGAAGGACCCCAAGCCCCCTGTGCAGGTGGACGCCGTGACCGGCCAACACCGGCCCGGCCATACCGTGCATGATCAAGACGTGGAGGCCGCGAAGTGAGTTCCGTGGCAAGTGTCCACAGCCTGTGGACAGTGGCGGCCGGTGCACCGGGCAAGATCCCGGCACCGCACATCGAGTACGCCCAGCTGTCGCCGACGCTGATCGTCCTGGGCGCGGCGGTGATCGGCATCGTCATCGAGGCGTTCGTGCCGCGCCGCCACCGCTACTACTCCCAGCTGCTGCTGGCCGTGGTGGCGCTGGCGGCCGCGTTCGCCGCGGTGATCGGACTGGCGGCCGGCGGCTTCGGCTCGGCCAAGGCGCATATCGCCGCCATGGGCGCCCTCGCCGTCGACGGTCCCGCACTGTTCCTGCAGGGCACGATCCTGCTGGTGTCCCTGGTCGCCGTCTTCACCTTCGCCGAGCGCCGGCTCGATCCGGCGGCGCACGGCAACCGCGTGGACTCCTTCGCCGCGCAGCCCGCGGCCGTCCCCGGCGGGGCCGCCGAACAGGCCGCGGTCAAGGCCGGGTTCACCACCACCGAGGTCTTCCCGATCGCGCTCTTCGCGGTCGGCGGCATGCTGGTCTTCCCGGCGGCCAATGACCTGCTGACCCTCTTCATCGCGCTGGAGGTCTTCTCCCTCCCGCTGTACATCCTGTGTGCGCTGGCCCGCCGCCAGCGGCTGCTGTCGCAGGAGGCCGCGGTGAAGTACTTCCTTCTCGGCGCCTTCTCGTCCGCCTTCCTGCTGTTCGGTGTGGCCCTGCTGTACGGCTACGCGGGCACGGTCACCTACGCCGGGATCGCCGAGGTGATCTCGGTCGGCGCCAAGCAGATCGATCCGGCGCTGGCCGGCACGATGGGCAGTGACGCACTGCTGCTGATCGGTGCGGCTCTGGTGCTGATGGGGCTGCTGTTCAAGGTCGGCGCGGTCCCGTTCCACATGTGGACCCCGGACGTCTACCAGGGCGCCCCGACCCCGGTCACCGGCTTCATGGCGGCCGCCACCAAGGTCGCGGCGTTTGGTGCGCTGCTGCGCCTGCTGTATGTCGTCCTGCCGGGGATGCGCTGGGACTGGCAGCCGGTGATGTGGGGCGTCGCGATCATCACGATGCTGGGCGGGGCGATCGTCGCCATCACCCAGACCGACATCAAGCGGCTGCTGGCCTACTCCTCCATCGCGCACGCCGGCTTCATCCTCGCCGGTGTCATCGCCACCAGCGAGGAGGGCATCTCCTCGGTGCTCTTCTACCTCGGCGCCTACTCCTTCGTGACCCTCGGCGCCTTCGCCGTGGTCACCCTGGTGCGGGACGCCGGCGGTGAGGCCACCCAGCTGTCCAAGTGGGCGGGGCTCGGCCGCCGTTCGCCGCTGGTGGCCGCGGTCTTCGCGGTCTTCCTGCTGGCCTTCGCGGGCATCCCGCTGACCTCCGGGTTCACCGGAAAGTTCGCGGTCTTCAAGGCGGCGGCGCAGAGCGGCGCGGGCTGGCTGGTGGTGGTCGGTGTGCTCTCCTCCGCCATCGCCGCGTTCTTCTACATCCGCGTCATCGTGCTGATGTTCTTCAACGAGCCCAAGGCGGACGGCCCGACCGTCGCGGTGCCCAGCCCGCTGACGACCACGGCCATCGCCGTCGGCGTCGCGGTCACCCTGGTGCTCGGCCTGGCGCCGCAGTACTTCCTCGATCTGGCCGGCCAGGCCGGGGTCTTCGTGCGCTGAGAACGGGCGGCGCGGTACGGCAACGGCCGCCGCCCGGGACCCTCGGGGGGTTCCGGGCGGCGGCCGTTCGCGTGGCGGGCGGTCAGCTCTTGGGCATCCCGCTCGGCATCTCCGGCATGTCGGGGATCTTCACGCTGCCGTCGCTGGACTTGGTGTACTTCTCGGTGGGGCCGTTCTTCCAGTCGACGGTCAGGGTCTTGCCGTCCGCGCCGGGCTTGAGGGTGCCCATGGTGCGGGTGGTGTCCCCGTCGGTGCACTTGACCGCGGCCATGGTCATCCCGGCCATCTCCTGGACCTTGCCCAGACAGGCGGCCTTGTGCCCGTTGCTGAACGCGACGGTGCCCTTGGTGATCACGAGGATCAGCGGGCTGCTCTTCGGGCCGGACTTCCAGGCGCCCTCGACCGCGCCGGAGCCCCCGGGCTTGTCGGCGCCTCCCGGAGTCGACGGCGCGGCGTCCGGCGACTTGCTCGGCTTGCTGTCGTTGCCGTTGCCGCCGCTGCTTCCGCAACCGCTGAGCAGCATCGCGGCGATGGCTGCCGCCCCGGCGATCTGCGCTGCCTTGCGCACGTACGTCTCCTCCGTTGTGGGACAGGAGACGTGAGGCTAGCAGCGGCTCCGGGCGGCCGTCCGAGCCGTGGCCCGGATTGCCGCGGCGCCGGTACGGAGTTGGTGTGGTGCTGTGACGAAGGGGCGTCCATGAGGTGACAAGAAGGGATGTTGAGTGCGTATCGGTCTGATTCAGGCGGATCCCGCATTCGACGCCGCCTCCTTGTCCTGGCGGACCGCGCGCTGCACCGCACGGGTCGTCCAGAACTCCCGCGCGAACCGCTTCATCTCGCGGAGCACGGGACGGTAGCCGCGGCTCAGCAGGAGCCGGCGGTCCAGGTCGGTCGCCGAGGCCAGCGCGGCCATCAGCCGGCCCCGGCGGTCCGGGAACCCGGCGTGGAGCGCCTCGGCGAAGCGCTCCCGGGCCGGGCCGACGAGGTCCACCGCCCCGGCCGGGAAGCGTTCGTACGGGAACAGGCCCAGAGCGCGCCGGGTCTCCCGGCGCAGTGCGCCGCGCTCCTCCAGCCGGCGCACACACAGCTCCTGGACCGGCCGGCCGGCCCGGCGCACCCAGCGCTCCGCCTTGATGCCCCGGCCCCGCTTGTCCGGGCCGGGCAGCGCCGCCAGCGCGCCGTCCAGCACCGGATCGCCCAGCGGCAGGGGGTTGGTCACCGTGATCCGGTCGCCGCTCCCGACGGTGATCCGCCCGGCCTCCTCCAGATCGGCCAGCGCCGCGCCGGCCAGTCCGTACCGCAGGTATCTGGCGTGGTTCAGGAACCGGCCGCGTTCCGGTTCGAGGGCGAGCAGCAGCAGCTCCTCCGGGAGGGTGAGCGGCGCGGTGGTCATACCGCGGGCAGGATGCGGCCGGTGACCTCGCCCAGGCCGATCCGGGCGCCTTCGGCTCCGGGGGCCCAGGCCGTGAGGGTGACCTCGTCGCCGTCCTGGAGGTAGGGGCCCTTGCCCTGGGTCAGTTCCAGCAGGCAGCCGAGCTGGTCGGGGTCGGGCCCGGAGACGGTGCCGGAGGCGAACAGATCGCCGGTGCGCAGCGAGGCGCCGTTGACGGTCATATGGGCCAGCTGCTGGGCGGCCGTCCAGTACATGGCGGAGAACGGCGGCCGGGAAACCGTCTCGCCGTTGATGCGCACCTCGATACGGATGTCGATGCCGCCCGGCTCCGCACCCGAGTCGTCGAGGTAGGGCAGCAGCGGGAAGTCCCGGGCGGGCGGTGCCGTACGGGCCGCGTCGAGGGCGTCGAGCGGGGTGACCCAGGCGGAGACGGAGGTGGCGAAGGACTTGCCGAGGAAGGGGCCGAGCGGCACGTACTCCCAGGCCTGGATGTCGCGCGCGGACCAGTCGTTGAGGAGGCAGACACCGAAGACATGGTCGCGGAAGGCGCCCAGGGCGACGGGTTCGTGGAGCGTGGAGGGCGCGCCGACGACAAAGCCGACCTCGGCCTCGATGTCGAGACGGACGGACGGGCCGAAGGTGGGCGCCTCGTCCGCGGGGGCCTTGCGCTGGCCGTGCGGCCGTACGACCGGGGTGCCGGTGACGACCACGGTGCCCGCCCGGCCGTGGTAACCGATCGGCAGATGCTTCCAGTTGGGGGTCAGCGCCGCGTCGTTCGGGCGGAAGATCCGGCCGACGTTGGTGGCGTGGTGTTCGCTGGCGTAGAAGTCGACATAGTCGGCGACCTCGAAGGGGAGGTGCAGCGTGACCTCGGCCAGCGGGTGGAACAGCGGCGCCACTTCGCCGTGGTGCGCGGGGTCGGTCACGGCGCTGCGGACGGCCGCGCGGATCTGCTGCCAGACGGGACGGCCGGCGGCCAGCAGCGGGTTGAGGGTCGGCGCCGCGAGCAGTTCGGCGTGCGGATGGATGGCGGCGGGCAGCGCGCTCGGCAGGGCGCTCAGATCGAGGACCCGGTCGCCGTAGCGGACACCGAGGCGGCGCCGGTCGGGCGCGTCGGCGGTGCTGAAGACGCCGTAGGGGAGGTTGTGCGGGCCGAAGGGATCGCCTTCCGCCAGGTCGAACGGGCTCTGCTCGGGCATGGACAGCTCCTCGCGTTCGTCGTCGCCGGTGGGCGGCCGGGGCCTGGTGGCCCGCGGGCCGTGGGGCCGTCGATCAGAGTACGGCCGGGCGGTGATCAGTGGGGCGGTCCCGGGGCGCGATGGCGCGGATGCGTACGCAGAGCGTGGGCGGTGGCGCGGTGTGCTGCACCCCACGCATCGGTCATGTCGGGAAAAGCCTTGCCGCACTGCGCAATTCAGGCCTAACTTCCTTGCCCTGGTCCGCGGCATCCGTCCGCTGTCACCGCGTCCGCTTCGTCCGGACGGGGGAGGGCGGGGCCACCGGGCGGGAGGGGCCGGACCGGCGGGTGACGGGCTGTTGATCCCCACCGGCGACGCGGCGGCCGGGCTGCCGTTCTTCACGCGAGGGAGGGACCGAAGTGAGCACTCCGGTAGCGGTCATCGGGGCCGGTCCGTACGGTCTGTCGGCGGCCGCGCACCTCCAGGCGTACGGCCTGCCGGTGCGGGTCTTCGGACAGCCGATGGTGAGCTGGCGCACGCAGATGCCTGCGGGCATGCTGCTCACGTCGACGCCCGCGGCATCGAGTATCGGCGTCCCCCGGCCCGGCCACACGCTCGGCGACTTCTGTGCGGCGACGGGGGAGGGGCCCTACGCCTCGGACCGGGACCTGCTCCCCGTCGAGACCTTCGTCCGGTACGGCCAGTGGGTGCAGCAGCGGCTGGTGCCCGGTCTGGAGCAGGTCCGGGTGGTCTCGGTCGACCGGCGGGGCGACGGCTTCGAGCTGAAGCTGGACAGCGGTGAGCAGTTCGGCGCGCGGGCGGTGGTCGTCGCCACCGGCCTGAGCGGGCTGGCGCAGCTGCCGCCGGAACTGGCCGCCGCGCTCCCGGACGGCCCGTCCGCCACCGGGCCGGTCTCGCACAGCTCGCAGCACCACGATCTGTCCGTGCTGGCCGGCCGGGACGTGGTCGTGATCGGCGCCGGGCAGTCGGCGCTGGAGAGCGCGGTGCTGCTCACCGAGGCGGGCGCGGCGGCCGTACGGGTGGTGGCGCGCGGCCCCGCCGCGGTGGGCTTCGGCGCGCCGCCGGACCGCCGGCCGCGGCTGCGGCCGCCGTCGCCGTTCGGCAACGCCTGGTCGCGGTATGCGCTGACGCACCACGCCGGTGCCTTCCGCCGGCTGCCGGGGCCCGTCCGGCGGTATCTGGTGCGCCGGGTGCCCGTCCCGCTGGGGGCGTGGTGGCTGCGGGACCGCTTCACCGACCGGGTGCGGGTGACGCAGGGGCGGCGGATCGTACGGGCCACGGTCCGCGACGGCCGCCCCGTACTGGCGCTGCGCGGCGCCGACGGGCAGGGCGGGGAAGTCGTCGCCGACCATGTGCTGGCCGCGACCGGCTACCGGATGGATCTGGCGGCACTGGACTTCCTGGGCCAGGGGCTGCGCACCGGGATCGTGGCGCGGGCCGGCGGTCCGCTGCTGGGCGCCGGCTTCGGCTCGTCCGTGCCGGGGCTGTACTTCACGGGGCTGCCGGCGGCCGCGTCGTTCGGGCCGGTGATGCGCTTTGTGTGCGGCACGCAGTTCGCCTCGCCGCGGCTGGCGCGGGCGGTGGCGCGGGCGTACGGGTGAGGCGGGGGCGTCCGCGCGGGCCGGCCCCGGGGTGCCCCCGCGCCCGGGGCGTGCTCCGGAGCCCCGTACGCCGGAAGGCCGCCCCGCCCGGTCAGGGCGGCCGGCGGTGCGGCGGATGCGGAAGTCGTCCTGGACCACGGTGATTTCGGACGGGGCGGTGAGCGGTGTGCCCCCGCTCCGGGCGGGGCGGGGACGGGGTGGGGGTTTTCCGGCCATACCCGGTTCGTGGGGGCCTTGCCGGAGCGGAAGCGGACCGGGGATGCTTGCCGTTGCCGGTCCGCTCTTCCTTGTCACGCCCGCGTCTCTTCCTCGTCATACCCGCGTCAACAGATGATCCGGAACATCCCGGCCGGGGGTCGCCGTGCTTCCCGGGCGGTTCGGGGGGCGGGCGCTCACGGTGATCGAACTGCGACCGGATACGCTGGCCAGTGGTGGAGACAGCGACAGATCGACATTCAGTTTGATCGTCAGCAGACAGGAGTACCCCTCGTGACCGTCGTCGGGCCCTTCGGGCTGAGCGTGCGGGACCAGGCTCTTGAGGCCGATGTCCAGGCCGGGTTGGCGGCTGTCGAGGAGGGCCTGCTGGAGGCCACCAAGAGCGACGTGCCGTTCATCACCGAAGCCGCGCAGCATCTCGTGCGCGCGGGCGGCAAGCGGTTCCGGCCGCTGCTGGTGACGCTGGCCGCCCAGTTCGGTGACCCCTACAGCCCGGGTGTGGTGCCCTCCGCCGTCGTCGTGGAGCTCACGCATCTGGCGACGCTGTACCACGACGACGTGATGGACGAGGCCGATGTGCGCCGCGGGGTGGCCAGCGCCAACGCCCGCTGGGGCAACTCCGTCGCGGTGCTGACCGGCGACTTCCTGTTCGCCCGCGCTTCGCACATCCTCGCCGACCTCGGGCCCGAGGCGGTCCGGATCCAGGCCGAGGCGTTCGAGCGCCTGGTGACCGGCCAGATCCTGGAGACCGCGGGCCCGCGCGACGGCCGTGACCCCATCGACCACTACCTGGACGTGCTCGCGGGCAAGACCGGCTCGCTTGTCGCCGTCGCCTGCCGCTTCGGCGCGATGATGTCGGGCGCCGAGGAGCCGGCGGTCAACATCCTCACCCAGTACGGCGAGCGGCTCGGTACCGCCTTCCAGCTGGCCGACGACGTCCTGGACATCGCCAGCGACTCGCATGAATCGGGCAAGACACCCGGTACGGACCTGCGCGAGGGCATCCCGACGCTGCCGGTGCTGCGGCTGCGGGCGCGGGCCGAGAGCGCCACCGGCACCCCCGAGGACCGCGCGCTGTGCGAGCTGCTGGCCGGCGACCTCACCGACGACGCCCGGCATGCCGAGGCGCTGGCCGGTCTGCGCGCCCACCCGGCGCTCGAAGAGGCCCGCCGCGACACCGTGCGCTATGCGGAGGAGGCCCGCGCGATGCTGGCGCCGCTGCGCTCGTGCATGGCCAAGTCGGCCCTTGAGGGGCTCTGCGACGCGGTGGTGCACCGGGCGGGCTGAGCCCTCCGGACACGCCTGCCCCCTACGGACGGCCCCCGCATCCCCTAGGGAATGCTCCGCCTCCTGTCGTACGGCTTCCCACCTGAGGTGATCGTGCGTCATACCTCAGCAGTAGGACGAATTGCTCCCGAGGGCTGACGTTTTGCGCCGCGCGATTTGGTGAGATGGAACCACTTGAGCGCGGCGGACAGGTCACCATGAGCCCCAGGGGGGAACGCGTGGACAGCACAGCAGCCGCCGCACACGACGGAGGTAGGGCAGATGCCACGGAACGAACCGACCGAGGTCACCGACGGATGGGACGGGGAGCGCTCCCCGAGGCGCCGTAAGGCGGTGCGGTACGGCGTGCCGGTCGCGGTGGCGGGCGTGGCGGCGGCCACGATCGGGCTGGTCCCGGCGTTCGCTGGCTCCGGTTCTCCGGACCTGCCGAAGATCTCGGCACAGGACCTGATAGCCAAGATCGCCAAGTCGGATGTCCAGCAGCTCTCCGGCACGGTCCGGGTCAGCACCGACCTCGGTCTGCCGTCGCTGCCGGGCGCCGGTGGCGGAGCGGGCGGCTTCGGCGGTGCCCCGGGCGGCGGCGAGAAGGACGGGGACGGTGCCTCCGCGGCGCCCCAGAACAAGCTGATGGAGCTGGCGTCCGGTGCGCACACGCTGCGCGTCGCGGTCGACGGCCCCGAGAAGCAGCGGGTGTCGATCGTCGACAAGGCCGCCGAGTACAGCCTCGTCCACCGAGGCAATGAGGTCTGGGCGTACGACAGCGGCAGCAACACCGCCGTGCACAGCACCGCGCCCGACGCCGGCCGGCACGGCAAGCAGCACCGGGCGCCCAAGGACCTCCCCAAGGACCTGAAGAACGCCACCCCGCAGGACCTCGCGAAGCAGGCCCTGAAGGCGGCCGGTGACACGACCTCGGTCACCGTCGACGGCACCGCCAAGGTCGCCGGACGGGACGCCTACCAGCTGCTGATCAAGCCCAAGCAGAGCGGCTCCACGGTCGGCTCGATCCGGGTCGCGGTGGACGCCGAGAACGGCACGCCGCTGAAGTTCACCCTGACTCCCAAGAGCGGTGGCGCGGCCGCCGTCGACGTCGGCTACACCAACGTCGACTTCGCCAAGCCCGCCGCGAGCACGTTCGCCTTCACCCCGCCCAAGGGCGCCAAGGTCGTCGACGGCGACAAGGAGCGCGCGACGGCGCAGCGCGGGCACGGCAAGGACGCCCCGTCCCGCAAGGACCTCGCCAAGGACATGGGCGGGCTGAACGTCATCGGCGAGGGCTGGACGTCCATCGCCACGATCAAGGGCGAGGGCGCCGGTCTGCCCTCCGGCAAGGGCGAGGACAAGGGCGCGGGCGGTGACGCCGCGAAGTTCCTGGACAGCATCGGTGACAAGGTCAGCGGCTCGTTCGGCTCCGGCCGGGTCTTCAGCACCCGCCTGGTCAATGCCCTGATCACGGACAACGGCACGGTCTACGTCGGCGCCGTCGACAAGCAGGCCCTGATCAACGCGGCCAACGCCGCCAAGTAACGGGCCACCACGGCCTCGCGGGACCGCCGCGCCACCCCTTCACGGGTGGCGCGGCGCCGCCCGTGGGCCTTCCGTACGACGTCGGGGGAGCCGATGCCAGCACCGCCCGCACCGGGGCCCGATGGTGTGCGCCCGCCCGCCGACGGGCCCGGGTCCGGGCGTCCGCCGACCGGGGACCCGGCGATCGAGACGCGCGGGCTGACCAAGGCGTACCGCGGCGGGCGGCTCGCCGTCGACGGCCTCGATCTGGTCGTACCGCGTGGCAGCGTCTTCGGCTTCCTCGGCCCCAACGGCTGCGGCAAGACCACCACCATCCGCATGCTGATGGGCTTGATCGAGGCGACCGCCGGCCACGCCCGGGTGCTCGGGCAGCCGATGCCCGCCGCGGGCCGCCGGGTGCTGCCCAGGGTCGGCGCGCTCATCGAGGGCCCGGCGCTCTACGGCTTCCTCAGCGGGCGGGACAACCTCCGCCGGTTCGACGCCGCCGACCCGGCCGCCGATCCCCGCACCCGCGGTGCGCGGGTCGACCGGGCACTGGAGCGGGTGGGCCTGGCCGCGGCGGCCGGCAAGAAGGCACGCGCCTACTCCCTCGGTATGAAGCAGCGCCTCGGCCTGGCCGCGGCCCTGCTCCAGCCCCGTGAACTGCTGGTGCTCGACGAGCCCACCAACGGCCTGGACCCGCAGGGCATGCGGGAGATCCGTGCCCTGGTCCGCGAGCTGGCGGCGGACGGTACGACCGTCTTCCTCTCCTCCCATCTCCTCGACGAGATCGAGCAGGTCTGCACCCATGCCGCGGTGATGGCCCGCGGCCGGCTGATCACCCAGGGCACGGTCGCCGACCTCTCCGCCACGGTCCTGGGCCCGCGCGGCCACGGCAGGCTCACGGTCACCACGCCCGACACCGCGGACGCGGCCCGTGTGCTGAAGGAGCACGGGGTGACCGTCGTGGAGGTCACCGACGACCGGGTGACGGGCGAACTCCCGGCTCCGGACGCTCCTCTGGGCGGGCCGGACGGCGGGGCGCCGCGGGAAGTCGCGGACCTCAACGCCGCGCTGGTGCACGCCGGGGTGCGGGTCCGTGGCTTCGGCACGGCGCGGGCCTCGCTGGAGGATGTCTTCGTGTCGCTGACCGGGGAGGGCTTCGATGTCGCAGGCTGAGGCGGTGCGGCGAACGCCCCGGCCGCTGTGGTCGCTGGGGCTGCTGCGCAACGAGATCGCCATGACGTTCCGGCGCTGGCGCACCCTCGCGCTGCTGGCGGTGCTCGCGGGCGTACCGGTCCTGGTCGGCATCGCCCTCAAGATCGAGACCGGCGACGGCGGGCCGGGCGGCGGTGGCGGCGGCGAGGCCGGCCCGGCGTTCATCTCCCAGGTCACCCACAACGGCCTCTTCCTGGTCTTCACCTCGCTCGCGGTGACCCTGCCGTTCTTCCTGCCGATGTCCGTCGGCGTGATCGCGGGCGACTCCCTCGCCGGCGAGGCGCACGGCGGGACGCTGCGCTATCTCCTGGTCGCCCCCGCGGGCCGCACCCGTCTGCTGCTGGTCAAATACGCCACGACCCTGACGTTCTGCCTGGTGGGCGCCCTGGTCGTAGCGCTCTCCGCACTGGCGACCGGCGCGCTGCTCTTCCCCCTGGGCGAGGTCACCCTGCTCTCGGGCACCTCGGTGTCCTTCGGTGAGGGGCTGCTGCGGGCGCTGGCCATCGCGGTCGCGGTGGCGCTGTCGCTGACCGGGGTGGCCGCCGTCGGCCTGTTCGTCTCGGCGCTCACCACCAGCGGTATCGCGGCCATGGCGACCACGGTCGGCCTGCTGATCACCGTGCAGATCCTGGACACCATCCCGCAGTTGCACGCCATCCAGCCGTATCTCTTCCCGCACTACTGGCTGTCCTTCGCGGATCTGCTCCGCGATCCCGTCTACTGGGACCAGCTGCAGAAGAACCTCGGCCTGCAGGCGCTGTATGTCCTGGTGTTCGGCTCGGCGGCCTGGGCGCGCTTCACCACCCGGGACATCACTGCATGAGGCCGGGGGGCCGCGGCGGCGC
Source organism: Streptomyces sp. NPDC048637 (assembly GCF_040650675.1). Classification (NCBI taxonomy): domain Bacteria; kingdom Bacillati; phylum Actinomycetota; class Actinomycetes; order Kitasatosporales; family Streptomycetaceae; genus Streptomyces; species Streptomyces sp. NPDC048637. The sequence continues at coordinate 97,281 of NZ_JBEZHQ010000011.1, read as the reverse complement.
CGTCTGCTCCCCGTCGTGCTGTGCCGCCGCCGCGGCCCGGGGCGCTCTGGTGGCCTGCGCCGCCCCGGCAGCCGCCTCGCCCGCGCGGGCCGCGGCCTCGGCCAGCGCCGTCCGCGCCCGCCGCGCGGTCCGCAGTGCGTCCCAGGTCAGCAGCGCCAGGGCCAGCCACACCAGGGCGAACCCGGCCCAGCGCTCCGGCGGCATCGCCTCGTGGAAGACCGTGAGCCCCAGCACGAACTGGAAGGTCGGCGCCAGATACTGCATCATCCCGATCGTCGTCAGCGGCAGCCGCACGGCCGAGGCGCCGAAGCAGATCAGCGGCACCGCCGTCGCGATACCGCAGGCCGACAGCAGCAGCGCCTGACCCACCCCGCCGGTGGTGAAACTGGACTCACCGCGCAGGCCGAGGAAGACCAGAAAGCCCAGCGCGGGCAGCAGCTGCAGGGCCGTCTCGGCGCTGAAGCCCTCGATCCCGTCGAGCTTGATGCCCTTCTTGACCAGCCCGTACGTCGCGAACGAGAAGGCCAGCGCGAGCGCGATCCAGGGCACCCGGCCGTAGGCGACGGTCATCACGATGACGGCGAGGGCGCCGATCCCCACCGCCGTCCACTGCAGCGGACGCAGCCGCTCGCGCAGCACCAGGACGCCGAAGGCGATGCTGACCAGCGGATTGATGAAGTAGCCGAGCGACGCCTCCAGCACCTGCCCGGCGTTGACCGCCCAGATGTAGAGGAACCAGTTCACCGAGATGACCAGGGCACAGAGGACGATCAGCCCGAGCCTTCGGGGCTGCCGCAGCAGCGGACCCCACCAGGACCAGCGGCGGAGCACGGCCAGCAGGAGGACGGCGACGGGCAGCGACCACACCATGCGATGGGCCAGGATCTCGGACGGTGAGGCGTCGTCCAGCAGACGCCAGTAGAGCGGCAGCAGGCCCCACATGGTGTAGGCGGCGAGGCCGTAGGCGAGTCCGGTGCGCTGATCGCTTCGAGGCTGCAAGGGGCCCTCCTGGTGGTGCTGCGTCGCCGCTGCGAAAGTAGCGCCGCCCGGACCACCTGTCATGCCCGTCTTGACATACGGCCATGACGGGCCGCGCGGCGGGCGGTACGGGCCGTACGGACGGTGCACGGGGTGCGGCTGGGGGGCGGTGCTGGGGGCGGTGCTCGGGGCGCGGCTGGGGGCGCGGCCGGGGGGCCGGCTCCGGGCGGGGCCGTTTCAGGTGGGCGGTCCCTTCAGCCCTTTCAGCCTTTCAGCCCCTCCAGCCCCTAAAGCCCCTTCAGCGCCTCCGCGATCGTCTCGGCGATCGGCGTGGTCGGACGGCCGATGAGCCGGGACAGCTCGCCGGGCGTCGCGGCCAGCTCACCGCGGGCGATCCCGGCGTCCGCGTCGGCGACCAGCTGTGCGCCCAGCGCCGGTACGCCCGCCTCCACCAGCAGCGCCACATACTGCTCCGGCGGCAGGTCGCGGTACGGGATGCGCCGGCCGGTCTGCCGCGAGACCTCGGCCGCGAACTCGGCCATCGTCCAGGCGGTGTCGCCGCTCAGCTCGTACACCGTGTTCGCGTGGCCGCTGCCGGTGAGGACGACGGCGGCCGCCTCGGCGTAGTCCCGGCGCGCGGCGGTGGCCACCCGGCCCTCGCCCGCGCTGCCGACGACGGCGCCGGTCTTCAGGGTGGTGGCGAGCGCGCCCGTGTAGTTCTCGTGGTACCAGCCGTTGCGCAGCAGGCAGTACGGCACCCCGGACGCGAGCAGCGCCTGCTCGGTGGCGAGGTGTTCCTCGGCGATGGAGAACGTGGCCGTCGGCCCGCCCAGCACACTGGTGTACGCGAGCAGCCCGACGCCCGCCTCCCGCGCGGCGTCGATGACGGTGCGGTGCTGGATGAGGCGCTGCCCCGCCTCGTTCCCGGAGATGAACAGCACCCGGTCACCGGCCGCGAAGGCGCCCTGGAGGGTCTCGGGCCGGCTGTAGTCCGCGTGCTTGATCTCCACCCCGCGGGCCGCGAGGTCGGCAGCCTTGGCCCGGTCGCGGGCGAGGGCGACGATCTCGCCCGGTGCGGTGCGCCGGAGCAGTTCCTCGATGACGAGTCGGCCGAGCGCCCCGGTGGCGCCGGTGACGACGAAGCTCATGAGTGACCCCCTGTGGACGTCGCTGGCTGAGGACCCGACCGTACGCCTGCCATAAACGATCGTCTATGACGGGCGTACGGACAGCTGGTGCGGGATCTCCTTCAGCATTACCCGACGGCGCGGGACCGGCATGGTGCAGGAGACGGGACCGGCATGGTGCAGGGCACGGAACCCGCTCGGCGCAGGAGACGGGACCTGCTCGGGGCAGAAGACGGAACCCGCCAGGCGCCGGAGAGGGGAAATCTGTCGTGATCACGGCATACAGCAAACGGGTGCCTCCGGAAGCGCCGTTGAACGCTCCCGGAGGCACCCGCGAAGCCGGTCGGTCAGCCGACGACCGTCCAGGTGTCATTGCCGGTCAGCAGCGTGGCGAGGTCGCCCTTGCCCTGCTGCTCGATGGCGGCGTCCAGCTGGTCGGACATCAGGGTGTCGTAGACCGGCCGGTCGACACTGCGCAGCACACCGATGGGGGTGTGGTGGAGGGTGTCGGCGTCGGCGAGCCGGGAGAGGGCGAAGGCCGTCGTGGGCGAGGGGTTGTGGGCGTCGTGCACCAGCACACCGCCCGTGCCCTCCTCCCGGACATCGATGACCTTGAGGTCGCCGGTGGCCGGGTCGCGGACCACGCCCTTGGAGCCGAAGCCGTCGGGGGCCAGCGCGCCGAAGCGGATCGGCTGCCCGTGCTCCAGCCGGATCACGGCCTCCTCGGCCTTCTCCTTGTCCTTGAGGACCTCGAAGGCGCCGTCGTTGAAGATGTTGCAGTTCTGGTAGATCTCCACCAGCGCCGTGCCGGGGTGGGCGGCGGCCTCGCGCAGCACCGAGGTGAGGTGCTTGCGGTCGGAGTCGACCGTGCGCGCCACGAAGGACGCCTCGGCGCCGAGCGCCAGCGACACCGGGTTGAAGGGCGCGTCCAGCGAGCCCATCGGCGTCGACTTGGTGATCTTGCCGACCTCGGAGGTGGGGCTGTACTGGCCCTTGGTCAGACCGTAGATCCGGTTGTTGAACAGCAGGATCTTGAGGTTGACGTTGCGCCGCAGGGCGTGGATGAGGTGGTTGCCGCCGATGGACAGCGCATCGCCGTCACCCGTGACGACCCACACGGACAGGTCACGCCGCGAGGAGGCCAGGCCGGTGGCGATGGCCGGGGCGCGGCCGTGGATGGAGTGCATCCCGTAGGTGTTCATGTAGTACGGGAAGCGGGAGGAGCAGCCGATGCCGGAGACGAAGACGATGTTCTCCTTCGCCAGGCCGAGCTCGGGCATGAAGCCCTGCACGGCGGCGAGGACGGCGTAGTCACCGCAGCCGGGGCACCAGCGCACTTCCTGATCGGACTTGAAGTCCTTCATGGACTGCTTGGCGTCGGCCTTGGGCACCAGGGAGAGCGCCTCGATCTGCGAGGGCCGCTCCGAGATCGCCTCAGTCATTGATGGCCTCCTTAAAGACCTCCGCGAGCTGCTCGGCCTTGAACGGCATTCCGCTGACCTGGGTGTGCGAGTGCGCGTCCACGAGGTACTTGGCGCGCAGCAGAGTCGTGAGCTGTCCGAGGTTCATCTCCGGCACGATCACCTTGTCGTAACGCGCCAGGACCTCGCCGAGATTCCGTGGGAAGGGGTTGAGATGGCGCAGATGGGCCTGCGCGATGCGTTCTCCCGCGCCCCGTACGCGCCGGACCGCCGCGGTGATCGGTCCGTACGTCGAACCCCAGCCCAGGGCAAGGGTCCTGGCGCCCTGGCCGCTCTCGTCGGCGGGGTCGTCGACCTCGAGGTCGGGAACCTCGACGCCGTCCACCTTCGCCTGGCGGGTGCGCACCATGAAGTCGTGGTTGGCGGGGTCGTAGGAGATGTTGCCGGTGCCGTCCTGCTTCTCGATGCCGCCGATGCGGTGCTCCAGGCCCGGCGTGCCCGGCACGGCCCAGGGGCGGGCCAGGGTCTGCTGATCGCGCTTGTACGGCCAGAACACTTCGGTGCCGTCCGCCAGCTGGTGGTTGGTGCCGGAGGCGAACTGGACCCGCAGATCGGGGAGTTTGTCGATGTCCGGGATCCGCCACGGCTCGGAGCCGTTGGCCAGGTAGCCGTCGGAGAGCAGGAAGACGGGGGTGCGGTAGGTGAGCGCGATACGGGCCGCGTCCAGCGCCGCGTCGAAGCAGTCGGCGGGCGTCCTGGGCGCCACGATCGGCACCGGCGCCTCGCCGTTGCGTCCGTACATCGCCTGCAGCAGATCGGCCTGCTCGGTCTTCGTCGGCAGCCCCGTCGAGGGCCCGCCGCGCTGGATGTCCACGATCAGCAGCGGCAGTTCGAGGCTGACCGCGAGACCGATGGTCTCCGACTTCAGCGCCACACCGGGGCCGGAGGTGGTCGTCACCGCCAGCGCGCCGCCGAAGGCCGCGCCCAGCGCCGCGCCGATCCCGGCGATCTCGTCCTCCGCCTGGAACGTCCGCACACCGAAGTTCTTGTGCTTGGAGAGCTCGTGCAGGATGTCGGAGGCCGGGGTGATCGGGTACGAGCCCAGATACAGCGGCAGATCCGCCTGCCTGCCCGCCGCGATCAGCCCGTAGGACAGCGCGAGGTTCCCGGAGATGTTGCGGTAGGTGCCGGTGGGGAAGTCCTTCGTCGCCGGTGCGACCTCGTACGAGACGGCGAAGTCCTCCGTCGTCTCACCGAAGTTCCAGCCCGCCCGGAACGCGGTGACGTTCGCCTCGGCGATCTCCGGCTTCTTGGCGAACTTCGCCCGCAGGAACTTCTCGGTGCCCTCGGTCGGCCGGTGGTACATCCACGACAGCAGCCCCAGCGCGAACATGTTCTTGCTGCGCTCGGCCTCCTTGCGGGAGAGCCCGAACTCCTTGAGCGCCTCGATCGTCAGCGTGGTCAGCGGCACCGGGTGGACGTTGTAGGCCTCCAGCGAGCCGTCCTCCAGCGGGCTGGTGGCATAGCCGACCTTCGCCATCGGGCGCTTGGTGAACTCATCCGTGTTGACGATGATGTCCGCACCCCGTGGCACATCGGCGAGGTTCGCCTTCAGTGCGGCGGGGTTCATCGCGACCAGCACGTTCGGTGCGTCACCGGGCGTGAGGATGTCGTGGTCGGCGAAGTGCAGCTGGAAGCTGGAGACGCCCGGCAGGGTCCCGGCAGGGGCCCGGATCTCGGCGGGGAAGTTCGGCAGCGTCGACAGGTCGTTGCCGAACGACGCCGTCTCGGAGGTGAACCGGTCGCCGGTGAGCTGCATACCGTCACCGGAGTCTCCGGCGAACCGGATGATCACCCGGTCCAGACGTCGGACTTCTTTGCCTTCGCCGCCGTTACCGGAAGCGCGCTGTTCCCCGACAAGCGCTGCGTCGGTCTGCTCGGCTGGGCTACTGACCTGGCTGGTCACTGCTTCGGACCTCCCTCGAGGGGTGCGGCGTCCCCGCCGGAGGCAGGGCTCGGGACGTGTCGTACCGACCGGTTGTCCCATAACCATCGTACGTGGGTAAGGGTGGCCTTCCTTGGGGCGATCGCATGGTGGACGTCAACATGAGACAGGGATCTGGTGCGTTTTGTCATGAAATCATCGCCCCCGTGCCCCCCTTGCTCATGACGCTCCGGACTCCTCCATTGGTTCTACGCCCAAAGTCCTCGACCTGCGCGGAAAACACCTCGGACAGCTCATCTGACAGAGTGTCAGACGCTCAGGAGTTGAGGTAGGTGAGCACGGCAAGCACTCTTCGGTGATCCCCGTCACTCTGCGCCAGGCCCAGTTTCAGGAAGATATTGCTGACGTGCTTCTCGACCGCACCGTCGCTGACCACCAGCTGCCGGGCGACCGCGGAGTTCGTCCGGCCCTCGGCCATCAGCCCCAGCACCTCCCGCTCCCGTGGTGTCAGACGGTCCAGCACCTCCTGCTTACGGCTGCGTCCCAGCAGCTGTGCCACCACCTCCGGGTCCAGCGCGGTCCCGCCCCCGGCGACCCGGACCACCGCGTCGACGAACTCCCGCACCTCGGCCACCCGGTCCTTGAGCAGGTAGCCGATGCCCCGGCTCGAACCGGCCAGCAGCTCCGTCGCGTACTGCTCCTCGACGTACTGCGAGAGGACCAGCACGCCCAGACCCGGGTGGTCCCGGCGCAGCCGGATCGCGGCCCGCACCCCTTCGTCGGTGTGCGTCGGCGGCATCCGTACGTCCGCCACCACCACATCCGGCAGCGCCCCCTCGTCCGCCAGCTCCCCGATCACCTTGATCAGCGCCTCGGCGTCCGCCACGCCGGCCACGACCTCGTGCCCCCGGTCGGTGAGCAGTCTGGTCAGGCCCTCCCGGAGCAGCACCGAGTCCTCGGCGATGACCACCCGCACTGTGTCCTCCACGGCTCAGATCCCCCCATGTGTCATCCCGTCCCTGCCGGACACCCAGCATCTCAGCATCCGGACGGAAGCGAGGCGGGTGAGGGGGATCAGGGGTGGAGACAGGGGGCACGAGGCCGTGGCCGGCGGGGAGCGGGCGGGCGGCTCCCGGGCGCTGGCCCGGCGACCCCTTCAGCGCCGCCCGGCGGTCACCCGCGCCACGGCAGTTCGGCGGTGATGCACGTCGGGCCGCCGACCGGGGAGTCCACTATCAGCAGGCCGTCGACGGCATCCAGCCGCTCGGCGAGGCCGGCCAGGCCGGTGCCGCTGCCGGTGTGCGCGCCGCCCCGGCCGTTGTCCGCGACCAGCACCATGAGCCGGTCCGCGGTGCGCCAGACGTCCAGCGTGGCGCCGGCGGCCCGGGCGTGCTTGGAGACGTTCTGCAGCAGCTCGGAGGCGGTGAAGTACGCGATTCCCTCGATCGCCGCGGCCGGCCGGTGGTCCAGATCCACGGTCACCGTCACCGGGACCGTGCACCGCGCGGACAGCGCGGACAGCGCCGGACCGAGACCCCGGTCGGTGAGGATCGCCGGATGGATCCCGCGGGCCAGGTCGCGCAGCTCCTGGAGCGCGGCCTTCACCTCGCCGTGCGCCTCGTCCACCATCTTGGCCGCGGCCTCCGGGTCCTCCGCCAGCTTCTCCTTGGCCAGGCCCAGGTCCATGGCGAGCGTCACCAGCCGGGCCTGTGCGCCGTCGTGCAGATCGCGCTCGATGCGCCGCAGGTCGGCCGCCGCGGTGTCCACCACCACCCCACGGTCCGACTCCAGCTGCGACACCCGGGTGGCGAGGGAGGAAGGCCCCAGCAGGCCATGGACCATGACCCGGTCCACCTGCGTCAGACCGTGGATCACCCACGGCCCGGCCAGCACCAGCAGCAGCCCGAACCCGCTGGTGAACCCGATGTCCGCCGGGGTGTCGAGATAGAGGCCGTTGCCGTTGCCGTCGCCCCACATCTGGATGCCGGGCTGGTCGATATACGCGGGGAGCGTCCAGCGCCACAGCGGATAGGCCAGCAGTCCCCAGCCGATTGACCAGAACGTCACCGAGAAGACGAAGGAAAAGATCGCCCACGGCAGGTGCAGCACGGAGTAGACGAGGTGCCGCCAGGACACCCCGCTCTTCAGCACGGCCCCGACCCACCCCATCAGGCCCGGTTTGGAGGCCCGGGGCGGCTCCGGATCGGCGACGTCCAGCCCCAGCAGGGCGCGGGCCCGCGCACGCTCCAGAACGCCCAGCGCACGGCTGCCGGCCAGACCGCCCGCCAGCACCGGGATGCCCAGGAACGTCACCAGCAGGCCGGCGCCCAGCGAGAGCACCGCTATCGCGTACGTGAACATCAGGACGGACATCGGGAGGCTGAGGAAGAGGTACAGGAACTCCCGCCAGGTGCGCCCGGAGAACGGGGCACGCAGCCCCACGGGCACACGGGAGCCGCGGGGATGCGGTGCGTATGCGGTGTCCATCGTCTCGTCGTCCGTTCTGCCGGGCGCGGCCTGCCCTGTCGGCGCCGCTGACTGCATCTGCCGCTCCGTGCGGCTTTTTCCGCCATGACAAGCGTCCGCGACCGGCGCCCCCCGCACCATGAGGGTCTTCGCAGTCTTCGCCTGGGGTTATCCCCACCCCCGGACCTGAGGCCGACCACAATCCGCCGCACCGGCCGACGCCCGGACGGGCCGACAGGCCGGTGCCCTCCCGGCCCATCGGCCCTCCCGGCCCATCGGCCCTCACGCCCCGTCGCCCGACGCGCCCTCGCCCCGGCGCGCCCTCGCCCCACGCGCCCCTCACCCCGCCCGCACCGCCGCCCCGGCCGGCCGACGCCCGGCATACGCCCTCAGCGGCCCCTCGACTCAGCCTTCGCCCCTGCTGCCCTCGCCCTCGTCCCCGAACCGCCCCCGGCCTCGGCCCCGGCCCCGCCCCCGGCCCCCGTCCGCGCCCGCCACGGCAGCTCCGCCGTTACCCGTGTGGGCCCGCCCACCGGCGAATCCAGCACGAACAGCCCGTCCACCGATCCCAGCCGCTCGGCGAGCCCGGCCATCCCGCTCCCGCCGTCCAGCCGTGCCCCGCCCTTCCCGTCGTCCGACACCTGGAGCAGCAGCCGGTCCTTCGCCCGCCACACCTCGACGGACGCCTGCCGCGCCGCACTGTGTTTGGAGACGTTCTGCAGCAGCTCGGAGACGGTGAAATAGGCGATGCCCTCGATGGCGGGCGCGGGCCGTTCGGCCAGGTCCACGGCCGTGGTGACGGGCACCGTGCAGCGCCCGGCAAGCGAGGTCAGCGCGGGCCCCAGCCCCCGGTCGGTGAGGATCGCCGGATGGATGCCCCGGGCCAGATCCCGCAGCTCCTGCAGCGCCAGCTTCACCTCGCCGTGTGCCTCGTCCACCATCGCCGCCACGCTGGCGTCGGCCTGGCCCTCCAGCAGCTTCTCCTTCGCCAGACCGAGCCCCATGGCGAGCGCCACGAGCCGGGCCTGTGCGCCGTCGTGCAGATCCCGTTCGATGCGCCGCAGATCGGCGGCCGCGGTGTCAGTGACCGTCACCCGGTCCGACTCCAGTTCGGCGATCCGCCGCTCCAGTTCGTCGGACGGCGAGAGCAGTCCGCGCACCATCGCCCGGTCCACGTTGGAGAGCCAGCGCGACACCCACGGCAGCGCCGGCCACCCCAGGAACAGCAGGACGAAGACGACCGTGAACGTGAGGACGGACCACGGCAGCCGGATGAACGTGAACAGGGCATGCCGCCAGGCGACCGGATCCTTCAGCCCCGTCCACAACCACGGCAGGAACCCCGGGTACCGGGCCCGCAGCCGGCTCGGCTCCTCGACCCGCACCCCGAGCAACGCCCGCGCCCGGGCCCGCTCCAGCCTCCCGTACTGCCGGCACGCCATCAGCCCCGTGGCCAGCAGCGGCAGCGTGATCACGATGACAGACAGCCCGAGTCCCAATGCGACCCACACCATCAGCACCGCGAACGCCATGAGGCCCAAAGGGAGGTTGGCCAGCAGATAGGCGATCTCCCGCCACGTCGTGCCGCTGAGCGGCGCTCTGGGCGGCGGTGGTGAGGCGCCGTCAAGGGCGTCCTCGGCAGCAGTGGGTCGGGAACTCTCCGTCATGCGCCCAGCCTGCCCGGCCGCCGCCCGGGGTGCCATGGGGCAGCTGGGGGGACTGGGGTGGGGTTTGCCCCATTCCCCTCCCCGCATCGAGCGTCCTGTCGCAGGTCACGGCACCTGAGCCGGGACGGGACGGGGGCGCGGCACAGTGCCCGTCCCGTTACCGGCGTGGTGGACACGGCGCGCCGACGGGACCGTAAGGTGTGGCGATGCACAACGGGAGGGGCGAGGGGCGATGGCGCGGGGTGACGACGGCCAGTTGCTGAAGCCGGAATACGCCGCGGGACGGCCGGATCCCGCCACGCGGGACCTCACCGACGCGGTGGCCGCCCCCCTCGATGTCCGCGGCTGGGGATGGGGCGAGCGGAGCAGAGTCTGGACGGCGGTGACGGCGAGTGTGCTGCTCGCGGCGGTCACCGGGGTCTGCGCGGGCAGTTGGTACGTGAACGGGGGCATCGCCCTCTGGCTCGGCGTCGCCGCCGTCATCGTCACCGCCGCCGGTGCGGCCGTCGGCGGGCTCGCCGCGCAGCGCGGGCAGCACGCCCCGGGAGCCGCCCTGTTGCTGCTCGGCGGGGTGCTCGGCGTGGCCGCGGCCTGGCAGGCGGTCCCGGACGGCAGCGGCAGGCTCGCCGCCGTCGGACTGACCGTGGCGGCGGTGCTCGCCCTCCTCGGACTCTGCACGGGGCTGGGGCGCGGCGGCCTGACCGGCGCCGCGGCGCTCGCGCTCGCGGTGGGCGCCTGGGAGCTGGGCCTGACACTGACCACCCCCGCACGTACGGGAGTTGTGCTCGGTTTCGTCTCCGTCCTCGTCCTGGGCCAGCTGCCGCGTCTCGCGCTGCGGGCGGCCGGCCTCACCCGGCTCGACGACCTGCGCGCCGGCGGAACGCCGGTCAGCCGGCACCAGGTGGCGGGCGCGCTGGGCGCCACCCACCGGGAGCTGGTCCCGGCCACGGCGGTCGCGGCGGCCTCGGCCGGTGCGGCGGGGGTGCTCGCGGTGCAGACCCCCGGCCTGTGGACGGTGCTCGCCGCGCTGCTGCTGTGCGGTGTGCTGTGCTCACGGGCACGTGCGTATCCGCTGGCGGTGGAGGTCGTCGCGCTGCTGGCGGCCGGCCTGGCGGTCTGCGTACGGCTGGTGCTGCTCTGGGCCACCGACGGCGGGGCGCCGGCACCGGCGCTGGCCGTGCTGGGTCTGCTGGCGGTGCTGCCGGTCGCGGTGCTCGCGGTGCGTGTGCCGGAGCCGTTGCGTGCCCGGCTGCGACGGTGGCTGGACCGTGCCGAGTCGGTGAGTGTGGTGGCGCTGATTCCGGTCACCCTCGGGGCCTTCGGGCTCTACGGCCTGCTGTTCGGCGCATCCTGACCCGGAGAGGCGGTGGAGGGGTCATGTCATCGGCGGAGTGCAACCCGGAAGAAGCGGGAGCGGGAGGGGGTGCGGATGCGGTGCATGCGATGAATGCGACTCCTGGGGCCTATACGGCAGGAGAGTTGGGCGCGGCGGGAAGTACGGGCGAGAGCGGCGAGTTGGGTATGACGGGCGAGGCGCGAGCGATGAGCGAGGCGGACGGCGGCGGTCCGGCCGGGCAGGGAAGTGCTCCTGGGGTGCCGGGGGTGCCGGGGATGCCTGGGGTGCCTGGGATTCCGGGGGTGCCGGGGACGCCGGGGGAGCCTGGGGGGCTGCCCGCGGCCGGTCCGATGCCTACCGGTGCGTTGATGCCTGCGGATGCGTCTATGCCCAGCAATGCGTCGATGCCTGCGGCCGGGGCGATGCCTGTGGCGGGGGCTACGCCTGCCGCCGGGGCGGTGCCTGTGGCTGGGGCGGTGCCTGCGACCGGGGCGACGCTTCCCGCCGGGGCGATGCCTGCCACCGGGCCGACTCCCGTCGCCGGGGCCATGCCTGCTGCCGGTCCGGTGCACCCGACAGCCGCTGCACCGTCCACACCGGTCCGGTCCGCGGCTCCGGCCCAGCCCGCCGCACCCGTTGGGCCCTCCGCACCCGCTGGGCCCTCCGCACCGGTCCAGCCGCCCGGCCCCGCCCCCTCGTCGCCCGCCGCCTCGCCACTCGCCCCCTCGGCTTCCGCTCCCTCGGCTCCCTCGGCTCCCGCGCCCGCCATGCCCGCGCCCGCTCCCGGCCGCTACGGCCGGCCAGGATTGCCGGCCCGGACGCCCCTCTCCGTGCCCCTCCTGCCGCCGGAACTGGCCGACGGTCAGCCCCGGCCGCGTCGTGGTGACCCCCTGGCCCGGCGTGCGGGCCGGGCGCTGCGCCGGGTCTTCGCCTCGTCCCCGGCCGCCGAAACGGCCGCGGTCACCCAGGCCGCGCACGCCATCCAGCAGCCCGTGACCACGGGCCGGCAGATCGCCGTGTCCAGCATTCGCGGCGGTGCCGGCAAGTCCACCGTCGCCGCCCTGCTCGCACTCACCTACGCGCACTACCGGTCCGACCCGGTCCTCGCCGTCGAGGCCGATCCGGCGCTCGGCACGCTGCCGCACCGGCTCGGCGCACGCGAGGTGCGGTGGTCGGGCAGCGATCTGGCGCAGATCGTCGAGCCGTCGATGCTGATCACGGACCTGACCGGCTATCTCCTCCCGTTCGCGGGCGGCGGCTGGCTGCTGCCCGGCAGCCAGGGCGCCATCGGTACCCGGCTGGACCTCGATACCTACCGCGTGGTGATGACCTCGCTCCGCCACCATTTCGCGGCCACCGTCGTGGACTGCGAGACGTTGCCCGCCGAGGTGGCGCGCACCGCACTGGTGACGACGCAGGCGCGTGTGCTGGTCACCCCGGCGACCCCGGAAGGCGTGGCGGCCAGCCGCTCCGTACTGGACTGGATCGGTGGGCTGCACTCCGGCCTGCTGCCCACCACGGTCGTCGTGCTCACCCACACCTCCCCCGACAGCGGCCTCGACGTCCGCAGGGCCGCCGAACATCTCGGTGCCGGCGGTGCGGCGGTGCTGCCGCTGCCCTACGACCGGCATCTGGCGGCCGGCGGCGCCATCCGTACGGAGCTGCTCGGCGAACGGACGAGGGAGGCGGCGGCGCGGATCGCGGCCGAGGTGATGGACCGTGCGGTCTCGCGGGAACCGGGCCGACGGCAACAGCAACGGCAGACGACGGTCCACCCGCCGGGCCAGCCGCCGGTGTATGTCCCGGGGCAGGCGACGGTCTCCGCGCCGTACCAGCAGCCGCGACAGTCGCAGGCCCAGTCCCCGGCCGGTCCGCAGGCCCAGTCCCCGGCTGGTCCGCAGGCCCAGTCCCCGGCCGGTCCGCAAGCTCAGGCCGGCCCGCAGCCGCAGGGCGGTTCGCAGGTCCATGCCCAGTCCGGTCCGCAGTCGCAGGCCGAGCCGCCATCGCAGCCACAGCCCTCGTCATACACAAGGGACGGGAGCCCTGCCCGGCCCCAGGCTCAGCATCGGCCCCAGCCGGCGCCCCAGTACTACGCGCCGCAGGCCACGCACCCGGCTCCTGTGCAGCACCAGCACCAGCCGCAGGCTCCCGCGCAGCACCAGCACCAGCACCAGCCGCACCCCCAGACGCAGGCGCCCACCCAACCTCCGTCTCCGCCTCAGCCGTCGGCTCCCTCGCAGCCTCACGCCCCGGCGCCGCAGCCGATGCCGACGATGCCGGTGGCGACCCCTGAAGCTGCCGAGTCCCCAGGAGGCGTCGGCACCCCCGCCGCACCCGCCGACCCCTCCGCCCCCACCACTGCCGACCGACGGAGCCCGTTCGACGGAGGCCCGATTCCCTGACCCGAGCCCTCCCATCCGGTCGCCCACCTGGTCGCCCACCCGATCGCACACCCCGTCGCCCGTCCTGTCTCCGCCCCGCCGCCCGTCCGGTCAGTGAGACAGGTTCTGAGACAACCGGCCGCTCGATCTACGCTGCCGGCCGCCCAGGTAGGGCGAAGTGGGGACAACCCCACCTGCCGCGACGATGCGGCTGCTCACCGGGGCGGGGGCAGGGCCTAGACTCCGGTCCGTACAGATCGTCGAAGTCGTTGAACAATCACAGTCAGGGAGCGAGGGGCGGACGTGCCGGACGCGACCGTACGCACCACTGTCGCCGCGGACTACTTCCAGGGCTACTCGGTCGTCGGGCTCATCGCCGTGATCGGTGTGCTCTTCGTCGCCGTGGCTTTTGGTGCCGGGCGGCTGCTGCGGCCCGTGGTGCCGACGCCGGAGAAGCTGCTGACGTATGAGTGCGGTGTGGATCCGGTCGGTGAGGGCTGGGCGCACACCCAGGTCCGCTACTACGTCTACGCCTTCCTCTATGTCATCTTCGCCGTTGACTCGATCTTCCTGTTCCCTTGGGCAACGATCTTCGCCGCCCCCGGTTTCGGCGGCGTGACGCTGGTGGAGATGTTCATCTTCCTCGGCTTCCTCGCCGTCGGCCTGCTCTACGCATGGAAGAAGGGCGTCCTGGAATGGACGTGACCCCCGCCTCCAACAGCTCCGCAGCCGCGGCCGAGGGCGCTGCCCCCGAGTTCCTGCCGGAGCCGCGGCGCCTGGGCACCCTCGCCCGGCTCGCGCCCGAACCGATGAAGGTGGTCCTCAACTGGGGCCGCCGCTACAGCCTGTGGGTCTTCAACTTCGGACTGGCCTGCTGTGCCATCGAGTTCATCGCCGCGTCCATGGCGCGGCACGACTTCATCCGGCTCGGCGTGATCCCGTTCGCGCCCGGCCCCCGCCAGGCCGACCTGATGGTCGTCTCCGGCACCGTCACCGACAAGATGGCGCCTGCGGTCAAGCGGCTCTACGAGCAGATGCCGGAGCCGAAGTACGTCATCTCCTTCGGGGCCTGCTCCAACTGCGGCGGCCCGTACTGGGACTCGTACTCCGTCACCAAGGGCGTCGACCAGATCATTCCGGTGGATGTGTACGTCCCGGGCTGCCCGCCGCGTCCGGAGGCGTTGCTGCAGGGCATCCTCAAGCTCCAGGAGAAGATCGCGCGCGAATCGCTGGGGGAGCGGTACGCGAAGGGCGGCACGGCCCGGCCCTCGGCGGCCGCGCTGCGCAGCGGACTCGTCACACCGCCCGCGCCGAAGCCGGCGGATGCGCCGAAGCCGGCGGGGGAGGAACCCCGATGAGCGAGCAGCCCGAGCAGCGGCCGGAGGCCCCTGAGCAGGCGACGTCCCCTGAGCAGGCGGCGGCCGCTGAGCAGGCCGCCACTGCTGAGCAGTCGGCGGCGCCGGACCGGAGCGATCAGTCCGAGCCGTCCGAGCAGCCCGCGGCCGAGCCGGTCGTCGGCTGGCTGCCGCGCCCGGCGAGCGAGATCTTCGGTCCCGGGGCCACGGCGGAGCTGGCGTACGACCTGCTGACCGTCGATGTCCCCGCGGACGGCTGGCTCACCGCGCTGACGGCCGCCCGCGACGACCTGGGCTGCAGCTATTTCGACTGGCTGAGCGCCGTCGACGAGCCCGGCACCGGCTTCCGGATCTGTGCCCATCTCGCGGACGTGGCGCGCCCCGGCACCGTCCACCGGCTGATCGTGCGGACGACCGTGCCGCATGACGCGGCCGCGCTGCCCACCGCCCTCGGTGTGTATGCGGGCGCGGGCTGGCACGAGCGCGAGACCCACGAGATGTTCGGCGTCGACTTCACCGGCCACCCGCACCTCGTACCGCTGCTGCTCCCGGAGAGCTTCGAGGGGCACCCGCTGCGCAAGGACTTCGTGCTGGCGGCGCGGGTCGCCAAGGCGTGGCCGGGAGCCAAGGAGCCGGGCGAGTCCGAGCACGGCGGGCCCAAGCGGCGCCAGATGCTGCCCCCGGGCGTCCCGGACCCGAACGAATGGGGCCCGTTGAAGGGCCAGCTGCCGCCTGCACCCGCGCGTCCGGCGCGGGGCGCGCGGGCGGCCGGCGGTGCCCGTGCAGCCGGTGCCGCCGCGGGTGAGCGTCCGGCACGGCGTACCCGCACGGCGGGCGCGGGCTCGGCCAGCCAGCAGGCGCCGGAGGGGACTGGAACTCCGGCGGCCCCGGCGGCCCCGGCGGGTGGCGAGCGGCCGGAGCGTCCGGCACGCCGTACCCGTTCGGTGAGCGAGGGGTCGGCCAGCCAGCAGCAGCCGGCGGCGGACGCGGCGGAGACCGCGGAGCCCCAGGCAAGCGGCGCCCCAGCGGCTGAGGCCCCCTCGAAGGACACCTCACCGAAGGACACCTCACCGAAGGGCGCCTCACAGGAGGTCACTTCCCCGAAGGAGGCGCCCGCCCAGGACGCCCCGACCCCGGCGACCCCCGCGAAGGAGGCGCCCCAGCGCTCCTCCGACGCACCCTGGCATCACGCCCGTCCGGCCTTCGACGAGCCGGAGAAGAGCGCGGATCCGGAGAAGAGCGCGGATCCGGAGAAGAGCGCGGATCCGGAGAAGAGCGCGGATCCGGAGAAGAAGGCGACTCCGGAAAAGAAGACGGAGCCCGAGAAGAAGACGGCTCCGGAGACGAAGACCGGGCCGGCGACACCGGAAGAAAAGCCGGAGCCCGCGCCCACCCCGGAGTCAAGCCCGACGAAACCGGCGCCCACCCCGGAGCCAAAACCCACCCCCCACCCCCAACAGGACGCGCCCCAGGACCAGCCCCCCGAGCCCCAGGACCAGCCCCCCACCCCCCAGGACCCGGCAGGAGGCGACACCCCATGAGCGACGCTCTCGACATTGCGCTGCGCCTCCTCGCCGTCTTCGCCGTCTTTCTGGTCTTTCCCCTGGTCATCGGGCAGACCGAGCACAAGGTCATGGCCCATATGCAGGGCCGGCTCGGGCCGATGTACGCGGGTGGCTTCCACGGCTGGGCGCAGCTCGTCGCCGACGGGGTGAAGTTCGCGCAGAAGGAAGACATCGTGCCGGCCGGTGCCGACCGGCGGATCTTCCAGCTCGCGCCCGCCGTGGCGCTGCTGCCGTACCTCCTGGTCCTGGTCGCCATCCCGATAGGCCCGCGCAACGCCGTGGGCCAGGACCTGGACGCGGGGATCTTCTTCGTCCTCGCCGTCATGGGCGTCGGAGTGCTCGGCTCGCTGATGGCGGGCTGGGCCTCGGCGAACAAGTTCTCGCTGCTCGGTGGTCTGCGGACGGCCGCGCAGCTGCTGGCGTACGAGCTGCCGATGCTGCTCACCGCGGCCTCCGTCGCGATGGCGGCCGGCACGCTCTCGCTGCCCGGCATCATCGAGGCCTTCCACTGGTGGTGGGTGCCGTGGCAGATCGTCGGCGGCGTGGTCTTCTTCACCGCCGGGCTCGCCGAGCTGCAGCGGCCGCCGTTCGACATGCCGGTCGCCGACTCGGAGATCATCTTCGGTGCGTACACCGAGTACACCGGACTGCGCTTCGCCCTCTTCCTGCTCGCCGAGTACGCGGGCATCGTCGTCCTCTGCGCCCTGACCTCCGTCCTCTTCCTGGGCGGCTGGCACGGCCCGTTCGGCGCCGACGGCCTGGGCTGGCTGTGGACGCTGCTGAAGACCGTGATCCTCGCCTTCGGCGTCATCTGGCTGCGGGTGACCTACCCGCGCCTGCGCGAGGACCAGCTGCAGAAGCTCGCCTGGACAGTCCTCATCCCGCTCGCCCTCGCCCAGATCGCCCTCACCGGCGTCGTCAAGGTGGTGATCTCGTCATGAGCTTCCCCGGTTCCGGCCTTGCCAAGGGGCTGGCCGTCACCCTCCGGACGATGACGAAACGATCGGTCACCGCGCAATACCCGGACGTCCAGCCCGACCTCCCGCCGCGTACCCGTGGCGTCATCGGGCTGTTCGAGGAGAACTGCACGGTCTGCATGCTGTGCGCCCGGGAGTGCCCGGACTGGTGCATCTACATCGACTCCCACAAGGAGACGGTGCCGCCGGCCGCCCCCGGAGGCCGGGAGCGCAGCCGCAACGTGCTGGACCGTTTCGCGATCGACTTCGCGCTGTGCATGTACTGCGGTATCTGCATCGAGGTCTGCCCCTTCGACGCGCTCTTCTGGTCACCGGAGTTCGAGTACGCCGAGACGGACATCCGCGAGCTGACCCATGAGC
Source organism: Streptomyces sp. NPDC048637 (assembly GCF_040650675.1). Classification (NCBI taxonomy): domain Bacteria; kingdom Bacillati; phylum Actinomycetota; class Actinomycetes; order Kitasatosporales; family Streptomycetaceae; genus Streptomyces; species Streptomyces sp. NPDC048637. Next base: position 79,703 of record NZ_JBEZHQ010000011.1, on the reverse strand, counting down.
GCGACAAGCTCCGCGAGTGGATGTGGACGGTGCCCGAGCCCCCGGCGCTCGACCCGGCGGCCGAGGAGCCCAAGGAGCTCGCCGCCGCCCACAAGGCCGCGGACAAGCTCGCCGCCCAGCAGCAGGCCGAAGCCGAAGCCGAGGCCGCCCGGGCCGCGGCGGCGGAGCCGGACCAGGACCGACCGGACACCCCAGGGGAGGGACAGTGACGCTCGCCGCCACCGCAGCCGGCCAGGGCTTCCTCTCACCCACCGGTGTCGAGGTCGCCTTCGTCCTCGTCGGCATCGCCACCCTCGGCGCGGCCGTCATCACCGTCACCACCAGGCAGCTGGTGCACGCCGCCCTCTGGCTGGTCGTGGCCCTCGGCGGGATCGCCGTCGAATACCTCCTCCTCACGGCCGAGTTCATCGCCTGGGTGCAGGTGCTGATCTACGTCGGTTCGGTCGTCGTCCTGCTGCTCTTCGGGCTGATGCTCACCAAGGCGCCCATCGGCCGCTCCCCGGACGCCGATTCGGGCAACCACTGGGCCGCACTCGTGGTGGCCCTCGCCTCGGCAGGTTGTCTGGTCTGGGTCGTCGTGGACGCCTTCCGCGCCACCTGGATCAGCTTCGAGGGCGCCGCCCAGGGCTCCACCGAAGCCTCCGGGCGCAGCCTCTTCCAGTACTGGGTGCTGCCCTTCGAGGCGCTGTCCGTGCTGCTGCTCGCCGCGCTCGTCGGGGCGATCGTGCTGTCCCGCAGGACGGGGGAGGGCAAGGCCGCGGCGGCGGACCTCAAGAACGGCGCCTCCCGCGCTCCCGTCGCCCCCGCCCCGCGAGAGGAGCAGCGCTGATGCATCTCGCCTACCCGGCCGTCCTTGCCGTCCTCCTCTTCTGCACCGGTCTGTACGGCGTGCTCGCCCGCCGCAACGCGATCCTGGTGCTGATGTCCGTCGAGCTGATGCTCAACGCCGTCAACCTCAACCTCGTCGCCTTCGACGTCTGGCTGCGCGACACCCTGCACACCGGCCAGGCGCTCACCCTCTTCACCATCGCCATCGCCGCCGCCGAGATCGGCATCGGGCTGGCGATCGTGCTGCTCGTCTACCGCAACCGCGGCAGCTCCGACATCGACCGGCTCCGTGACCTCGCCGAGAAGGCGGACGCCGGGGACGGGGACCCGCAGCCGGACACCACGGCGGAGGCCGCCGCGTGACCCTCACGACCACTGCCGTTCTCGTCCCCCTCCTGCCCTTCCTCGGGGCCGTCGCCGGTCTCCTCCTGGGCGGGCGTGCGCCCGGATTCGTCCGGCCGCTGGCCGTGCTGCCGACGCTGGCCGCGGCCGCGCTCGCGGTGACCGTGGCGATCGAACAGGGCACCGGCCCGGCCACCGACGTCGCCACCGAACTCACCCCGACCGGCTCGATCCCCATCGACCTGGCCCTGCACATCGACGGCTTCGCCGCGCTGCTCGCCGTCCTGGTCGGGATTGTGGCGTCCTGTGTGCAGATCTACTCCACCGGCTATCTGCGCGACGATCCCCGCTACCCCTCCTATGCCGCGCTGGTCTCGCTCTTCACCTCCGCGATGCTGCTGGTCGTCTACACCGGTGACCTGATGCTGCTGCTGGTCGGCTGGGAAGTCATGGGCATCTGCTCCTACTTCCTCGTCGGCCACTACTGGGAGACCGAGGCCGCCCGTGCCGCCTCCCTCAAGGCCTTCCTCGTCACCAAGCTCGGCGATGTCCCCTTCCTCTTCGGCATCTTCGCGCTGGCCGCCGACGCCGGAACGTTCCGCATCACGGGCATCCTCAGCTCCGTCACCGACGGCGGCCTGGACCACCCGACGCTGATCGCGCTGCTGCTGCTGGCCGGTGTCGCGGGCAAGTCGGCGCAGTTCCCGCTGCACACCTGGCTCCCGGACGCGATGGCCGGCCCGACGCCCGTCTCGGCGCTGATCCACGCCGCGACGATGGTGGCGGCCGGTATCTATGTCGTGGCCCGTCTCCTCCCCGTCTTCGCCGCCTCCGCGGCCGCGCTGGTGGTGATGGCCGTCATGGCCGCGATCACCATGGTCGGCTCCGGTCTGGCCGCGCTGGCCCAGGACGACATCAAGCGGGTCCTGGCCTATTCGACGGTCGGCCAGCTCGGCTACATGCTCGGCGCACTGGCCGTCGGCGACCGCGGCGCCGCCGTCTTCCACCTCATCTCGCACGGTGCCTTCAAGGCCCTCCTCTTCCTCGGCGCGGGCGTGATCATCCACGCCGCGGGCACCAACTCACTGGCCGCCATGTCCCGGATGAGCGGCCTGGCCCGGCGCATCCCGGACGCCTACTGGACCGTCACCGTCGCGCTGCTCGCGCTCGCCGCGATCCCGCCGTTCGCCGGCTTCTTCTCCAAGGAAGCCGTCCTGGGCGCCGCCGAACACGCCACCACCGGTGCCGCGCACGGCATCCCCGGCGCGGCCGGCTGGACCGTCCTGATCTCCGGACTGCTCACCGCCCTCCTCACCGCGGCCTACGCCACCCGCCTGTGGCTGCTGGCCTTCAAGGGCAAGGGCGCCGAAGTCCCCGACCACGGCCCGCAGCCGGTCGTCATGAACGCCGTGCTGTGGGTGCTCTTCATCCCCACCGTCGCGCTCGGCCTCGCCGCCCCCCTGCTGCCCGACTGGTTCGACGGACGTTCGCTCGCACCGACCCTGACCACCTCCGTCCTGGGCACCGGTATCGCCCTCGTCGGCGGCCTGGTCACTTATGCGGCCTGGCGCCACACCACCGCCCTGGCCGCCCGCACCCCCATCGGCGCGGTCGTCACCGACCCGGACGCCTCACCCGGCCTCGCCGAGGAGACGGCCATCGCCACCCACGCCCCGGTCTACGGAAGCGTCGCCGGTGCCCCGGACCCGGCCGACCCCGGCCGCCTCCTCCTCGGCCCGCTGCAGCCCCACGCCGCCGTCGGCTTCCATCTCGACGCCGTCTACTCCGCGCTGTTCGTCCGGCCCGTACGCGCCGCCGCCACGCTCGTCCGCTTCCTGGACCGCGAGGTCGTCGACACCTACGTCCGCGGTGCCGGCACCGCGCCCCGCTGGCTGGGCGCCGCCGTCCGCCGCGCCCAGACCGGGAACGTGCAGACCTATCTCGGTGCGCTGCTCGCGGGCTCGCTCGTCCTGGCCATCGCCGCCGTCCTCGTCGCCACGGGCACGGGAGCCTGACCGTGCTGCCATCCCCCGGGGGCCGACCCCCGCACCCCCAGCCGACACACCTCATGGCCTGCCTCGCCGGAGCCGAAACCCTGAGGAGGGCCTGACCCGTGACTCACACCGCTCTGCAGATTCTCCTCGCGGCCGTCGTCGTCCTCCCCCTCGTCGGCGCGCTCGCCGCACTGTTCCCGGCCCCGCCCGGCCTGCGCGGCACGAACCCCGACCAGGCCGTACTGCGCCACGGCGTGACCGTCACCGGCGTCGTGCTCGCCGCCGCCATCGCGCTGGCCGCCGGCTTCGACCACGACCACCCGGCCCGTATGCAGGCCACCACCGACATCAGCTGGATCCCGGCGCTCGACATCCGTATCCACCTCGGCGTCGACGGCATCTCGCTCCCCCTTGTCGTCCTGACCGCGCTGCTGACCTTCCTCTGCGCGCTCTACAGCTACTTCCACATGCCGACGGGCCCGTCTCCCAAGGCATTTGTGGCGCTGCTGCTCACCCTTGAGGCCGGCACCCTCGCCACCTTCGCCGTCCTCGATCTGATGCTCTTCTTCCTCGCCTTCGAGATGGTCCTCATCCCGATGTACTTCCTCATCGCCCGCTGGGGCGGGGCGGGAAAGCAGGCGGCGGCCTGGAAATTCATCCTCTACACGCTGCTCGGCTCCGTCGTGATGCTGCTCGGCCTCCTCCTCATCGGCGTGAAATCCGGCACATTCGACATGGTGGCACTCGCCACTGACAACGGACCGAAAGCCCAGCTCAGCCACACGGTTCAGCTGCTCGCGGTGCTCGCGATCGGCATCGGACTGGCCGTCAAGTCGCCCCTGTGGCCGCTGCACAGCTGGCTGCCCGATGCCCACACCGCCGCCCCCACCGTCGGCTCGGTGCTGCTGGCCGGTGTGCTGCTGAAGATGGGCACCTACGGCTTCGTGCGGATCGCGCTGCCCATCACGCCCGAGGGCATGCACACCTTCGCGCCGTACCTCGCCGCGCTGGCCGCCGTCGGCATCATCTACGGCTCGCTCGCCTGCCTCGCCCTCGTACGCAAGGGCGCCAAGGGCGACCTCAAGCGTCTGATCGCCTACAGCTCCGTCGGCCACATGGGCTTCGTCCTGCTCGGCATCGCCAGCATGACCCCCACCGGCGTCAACGGCGCACTGTTCGCCAACATCGCGCACGGCCTGATCACCGGCCTGCTCTTCTTCCTCGTCGGCGCGCTCAAGGACCGCTGCGGCAGCACCGACCTCGACGCCCTCGCGGGCAGCACCGGCGCCGCCCTCTACGGCAGGGCACCGCGCTTCGGCGGTCTGCTCGCCTTCGGCGCCGTCGCCTCCCTGGGCATCCCCGGACTGGCCGGGTTCTGGGGCGAGATGCTGGCGATGTTCGGCGCCTTCCGGCCGGCCCCGGGCCTCAGCCGCCCCGCCTTCCTGACGTTCATGGTGCTGGCCGGCATCGGCACCCTGCTGACCGCCGCCTATCTGCTGCTCGTCGTCCGGCGCGTCTGCATGGGCGGCACCCCGCACCTCGCCCCGACCGCCCCGCTCGGCACCGCCGACCCGGCCGACGAGGCCCCGTCCGGACAGTCCGCACCGGCTCCCGCGATCCCCGACATCGCGCACTACGAATACGCGGCCTGGACCCCCCTCGCCGTCCTCACCGTCCTCGCCGGACTGTGGCCCGCGGCCCTCCTCGGCCTCACCGACCCGGCCGTCCAGCAGCTCCTCGGAGGCGGTAAGTGATGAGCTCGATCACCCCTCTGGTCCAGTCCGTCGACTGGCTCGCCCTCGCGCCGCCCACCCTCACCGCGGCCGTCGCCCTGGTGGTGCTCGTCGCCGACCTCTTCGTCCCGGCGGCCCGTAAGCCGCTGCTGGGCTGGCTCGCCACGGCGGGGCTCGCGGTCGCCACGCTCTTCCTGCTGCCCCTCCTGGGCGGCGGCCGCCGCACCTTCTGCCTGCCCGCCCACCCCGACGTGTGCAGCTATGTGGCCGACCCGTTCGCGCTGGTCATCCAGTTCCTGGTGCTCGGCGGGGCGCTGCTGACTGCCCTGCTGTCCATCGACACCATCAAGGACCAGGACCTGCCCACCGGCGAGTACTGGTTCCTGCTGCTCTCCTCGGCGGCCGGCGCCGCCCTGCTGCCCGCTTCCCGGGACCTCGCCACCCTCGTCATCGCCCTCGAAGTGGCCTCATTGCCCGCCTTCGCCCTCGTCGGGCTGCGACGCGGCGACCGGCTCTCCTCCGAGGCGGCGCTGAAGTTCTTCCTGTCCTCGGTGGCCGCCACCGCCGTGATGCTGCTCGGCGTGAGCTTCCTGTACGCGACCACCGGCAGCCTGCACCTCTCCCAGATGGCGCACGCCCTCACCGCGCTCCCCGACCCGCGGCTGGCCACCCTGGCGAGCGCCGGCGTCGCGCTCACCCTCGTCGGCTTCGCCTTCAAGACCGCCGCCGCCCCGTTCCACTTCTGGGTGCCGGACACCTACGTCGGCGCGCCGCTCCCCATCGCCGGCTACCTCTCGGTGGTCGGCAAGGCCGTCGGCTTCTCCGGCCTGATCCTCGTCACCGTGCAGGGCTTCCCGTCGTACGCGGACGTCTGGGGCCCGGCGCTGGCCGTCCTCGCCGCCCTCACCATGACCGTCGGCAATGTCGCGGCCATCCGCCAGGACCCCCGCCGCGCACACAGCGCCGTACGCCTGCTGGCCTGGTCGTCGGTCGGCCAGGCCGGCTACCTCCTGGTGCCGATCGCGGCGGCCGGCTACACCCAGGACCCGGCGCACGCCATCGGCTCCACCGTCGCCTACGCCCTGATGTACGCGGCCGTGAACCTCGGCGCCTTCGCGGTCGCCGCCCTGGTGGCCCGTACGTGTCCCGCCAACCGCATCTCCGACTACCGGGGCCTGTACGCCCGCCGTCCCCTGGCAGCGCTCGCCCTGGGCTTCTTCCTGCTGTGCCTGGCCGGGCTGCCGCCGGGCATCATCGGCCTGTTCGCCAAGGTCACGGTCTTCTCCGTGGCCGTCGACGCGGGCCTGGCCTGGCTCGCGGTGATCATGGCGGTCAATGTCGTGATCGCGCTCTACTACTACCTGCAGTGGACCACGATCCTCTTCCGGGGAGCCGAGGCCCCCGCAGCGTCCGGGGCCCCCGAGGCGTCCGAGGCCGCCCCGGCGGAGCAGCAGCCGCCCCGCGCCAGGATCCCGGCTCCTCTCGCCACCGCCATCGCCCTCGCCGCCGTCCTCGGCATCGCCCTCTCCGGCGCCCCGCAGCTCGTCCTGCGCTTCGCCTCCGGGGCGCTGCTCTAACGGGCCGAGCGGCGGGCACCCGCCCTAACAGGCCGAGCGGCGGCACCCGCACGCTCCGGGCCGCTCCTGACGGCCAGGAGCGGCCCCAGGCGGGCCGTACGGCGACAGGCCCCACCGGGCGCGGCTGGGTGCCCCGCCCGGCCCCGCCCCGCGCGTACCGGGGAACCAGGCTCGTTCATCTCACGTTGACCAGTGAGTAAGGCTCCACTGGTCAGTGGAGAAACGCAGCACAGGGTTCCCCTGCCGCACCGCTTGGAGGGCGTACCGTGCACCGCCGGCACAACGGGCTCAGGACCGCCGTACTCCTCGGGGGACTGTCCGCCCTCATCATCGTCATCGGCAGCCTGTTCGGCCGTACGGGCCTGATCATCGCCGTCGTCGTCGCCCTGGGCACCAACGCCTACGCGTACTGGAACAGCGACAAGCTCGCCCTGCGGGCCATGCGCGCCCGCCCGGTCAGCGAGTTCGAGGCACCACAGCTCTACCGCATGGTCCGTGAGCTCTCCACCGCGGCCCGCCAGCCCATGCCGCGCCTGTACCTCTCCCCGACCCAGGCGCCCAACGCCTTCGCCACCGGCCGCAACCCCCGCAACGCCGCGGTCTGCTGCACCGACGGCATCCTCCAGCTGCTCGACGAACGCGAGCTGCGCGGCGTCATCGGCCATGAGCTCAGCCATGTCTACAACCGCGACATCCTCATCTCCTCCGTCGCGGGCGCACTGGCCTCCGTCGTGATGTTCCTCGTGAACTTCGCCTGGCTGATTCCCATAGGCCGCTCCGACGACGACGAGGGCCCCGGCCTCCTGGGCATGCTGCTGATCATGATCCTCGGGCCGGTGGCGGCCGGCCTCATCCAGCTGGCCGTCAGCCGCTCCCGCGAGTACCAGGCGGACGCCTCGGGCGCCCAGCTCACGGGCGACCCCCTGGCCCTGGCCTCCGCCCTGCGCAAGCTGGAGGCCGGCACCCAGCAGCTTCCGCTCCCGCCCGAGCCGCGGCTCGAGACCGCCGGGCACCTGATGATCGCCAATCCGTTCCGGACGGGCGAGGGCATGTCCCGCCTGTTCTCCACCCACCCCCCGATGCGCGAACGCATCGCCCGCCTGGAACGGATGGCGGGCCCCCGCCCCTGAAGGGACCAGGGGCCGCGCGGAGCGGTGGCCGCCGCTCCCCGCCCGCCGCATCATGAACGCAACGCTTCACCCGGCCCAGGGCGTCCTGCCCGGCAGTTACGTTCTCCGCCGTGCCCGTGGAAGGCTGCTGATCATGAAGTTCATCCTCAACGTCCTCTGGCTGGTCCTCAGCGGCTTCTGGCTGGCGCTCGGCTACGTCTTCGCGGGCATCATCTGCTGCATCCTGATCATCACCATCCCGTTCGGCATCGCGTCCTTCCGGATCGCCGGCTATGCCCTGTGGCCCTTCGGCCGGACGACCGTGCCGCGCCATGACGCCGGTGCCGGCTCGGCGATCGGCAATGTCATCTGGATCATCTTCGCGGGCTGGTGGCTGGCCCTGGGCCACATCATCACCGGCATCGCCCTGTGCGTGACGATCATCGGGATCCCCTTCGGCATCGCCAACTTCAAGATGCTCCCGATCTCCCTCATGCCGCTGGGCCGCGACATCGTCCCCACGGACGAGCCTTTCGCCGCCCGCTGAGCGCCTACTGAGCGCCTGCCGGCCGCCCGCCCGCCCGGGGCCCTCGCGCCCTGCCGCCCGCTCCTCGTGGTGCCGCCCCGACACACAGGTGGGGCGGCACGCCGCGGCGCACCGCCCCATCCTGTGGCACCCGAAAACCGGGCTCCTACCGGTAGTTCACGAACTGCAGGGCGAAGTCCAGGTCCTTGCCCTTCAGCAGCTGCTGCACCGTCTGCAGGTCGTCCCGGCTCTTCGAGCTGACCCGCAGCTCGTCGCCCTGCACCTGCGCCTTGACGCCCTTCGGGCCCTCATCGCGGATGATCTTGGCGACCTTCTTGGCGTTGTCCTGCGAGATCCCCTCCTCGATCGAGGCGAAGATCTTGTACTCCTTGCCCGAGGCCTGCGGCTCGCCGGTGTCCAGCGCCTTCAGCGAGATCCCGCGCTTGACCAGCTTGGACTGGAAGATGTCGAGTACGGCCTTCACTCGCTCCTCGGCGTTGGCCCGCATCTCGATCTTCTCGCCCGACCACTCGATCGACGCGCCCACGCCCTTGAAGTCGTAGCGCTGTGAGATCTCCTTGGCGGCCTGGTTGAGGGCGTTGTCGACCTCCTGCCGCTCTACCTTCGAGACGATGTCGAAACTGGAGTCGGCCATGTTGAGTTGGCTCCTCGTACGTAGATCCGTCAGGGGTGCGGCCCGTCCCCGGACCGCCTGCCAAGCCTAGCCACCCGGCCAAGATCCAGCGCTCCCGAATCGAGTGGCGAACCACCCCCAGCCATCGGGTATGGTTTACGTCGTTGCCACGGAGCACCGCCCCACAGCGGCTCTCCCGGCAGCAAAACTTGGCGGTGTGCCCGAGCGGCCAAAGGGAGCAGACTGTAAATCTGCCGGCTCAGCCTTCCCAGGTTCGAATCCTGGCGCCGCCACAGTGGAGGAAACCCCCTCCGGCCTGTTGAAATAGCAGGCTGGAGGGGGTTTTCGCTTGCCCGGCCTGCTTGCCCGGCCTGCTTGCCCGGCCCGCTGGCCCGCCGACCCGCCTCGACCGCCGGGGTCCGGCCTGTCTCACCTGGCCCGTCTCTCTCCCCCCCCCGCATCCCGCTTGTGCCGCATTTCGCGTGCCGGACATCGCGCGCCGGCAGCCCTAGCGAGCGTTGCCGATATCGCGGTCGCTGTCGGAGCCCTGGAGCAGCAGGGTGGTCTCCTCGATGCGGCTGAACCGGCCGTCGGGCGCGAAGTCGGCGAACACGTAGACCTCCATGCGTACGGTCGAGCCGTCCTTCTTCGTGATGTGGGCGGTGTGCCGGTCGGCGTACTTGCCGCCGTCGTACAGCTCTTCGTGAACCTGGACATGGCCGCCGGCGACGGCGGTGCGCAGGTGGGTGATGTGCTCGAGGAACCCGGCGCGGTCGGCCCACTGCCCATCCGTGCGCTGGCGGTACTCCGGGGCGAAGTGGCGGTCGGCGGCCTCCTGCACGGTCAGGTCGCGGCTGAAGAGCAAGTCGTCCAGGGCGGGCTTGATGCCGGTGCGAGTCATGGGGCGTCCTTCCCAGGGAGCCAGAAGTGCGTGCGCTGCGCACGCATCTCCCGCACTGTAGCAGCAGATGCGTGCGCAGCGCACGCTATTCTTGTGGTGTGGAGAACGAGGTAGGGCATGAGATCGCAGACGCGCTGGGCATCCTGCTCCGGCGCACCACTCGTAGGCAGCTGCACCAGCAGCTCACCGAGGGCATGGGGGAGGCGGTGGACGAACTGACGTACCCGGTACTCAGCGCCCTGGCCCGGACCGGGCCGCGCAGCGCGGCCGACCTGGCGCCCGAGGCCGGCGTCGACCGCTCCGGTGTCACCCGGCGTGCCTCACGACTGGAGACCGCCGGCCTCATCCGCCGTGCGGCGGATCCCGCCGACCGGCGCGCGCATCTGCTCGTTCTCACCGAGCAGGGCGAACGCGCAGTGGCGGAGCTGCGGGCACGTCTGGCCGCCCACATCATGGCGAGCCTGTCCTCATGGCCACCGGGTGAAGCCGAGGTGTTCGCCCAGCACCTGCGCCGTTTCACGGTCGATGGCCCGTTTGCCTAGCGCCGGGGCCGCTACCGCTGGTTGACGGTCGTGGCCCCGGGGCCCGGGTGGGGTGGAAGCGGGGAGCGGCGGACGCCGCCCCTCAGCGCCCGGCCACCACCCGCACCGCTTCGTTCACCGGCACATCCCCGCTGATCAGCTCCAGCGTCCGGCCGATGGTGCCCGGCTCGTCGAGCAGCTCCACCAGGACGGCCGCCACATCGTCCCGTGGCACCTCGCTGCGGCCGGTCGCCTCGGCTAGCGCCACCAGGCCCGTTCCGGGGGCGTCGGTCAGCCGGCCCGGCCGCAGGATCGTCCAGTCCAGCCCGGCGCGGGCCCGTACGTCCGTGTCCGCGGCGCCCTTCGCCCGCAGGTACGCGGTGAAGACGGGGTCGGTGCCCTCGGGGGGCTCACGGTCCGCGCCCATGGAGGAGATGACGAGGAAGCGCCGTACGCCCGCCGCCTCGGCCGCGTCCGCGAAGAGCGCCGCCGCGCTGCGGTCCACCGTGTCCTTGCGTTCGATGCCACTGCCCGGTCCCGCACCCGCCGCGAAGACGGCCGCGTCGGCGCCCTCCATGTGCCGGGCGACATCCTCCACCGACGCCGACTCCAGGTCGCAGACCACCGGTTCGGCTCCCGCGGCCAGCACGTCACCGGCCTGTTCCGGCCGGCGGATGATGCCCGCGACCTCGTCCCCGCGCTTGGCGAGCAACCGCTCCAGCCGCAGCGCGATCTGACCATGTCCACCTGCGATGACAATGCGCATGATCCCGACCGTACGCCGAAGGGCCGCCGCGGAGCGCGGGACCGGCCGGGGTCCGGGTGCCTTCTCGCCGCCGCGGCTCAGCGCTGCGACTGCCGCGGCAGCTCCAGCGCCACATCCGCCGCCGAGTCGCAGTACTCGCGCACCGCGCTGGTGCGGGCGACCACCCGCCCGCGGTGGATCACGATCCGGCTGTACGCGAGCGAGAGCACCCCCGCGATCCGCTCGCCGCGCACCGCCAGCAGCTCCGCGGGGAAGCCCGCCTCGACACGTACCTCCGGCAGCCCCAGGGTCGCCCGCGCCGCCGAACTCACCGTCTCGTAGGCCGCCTCCGGCGTGGCCTCGCCCAGGGAGGCCAGCAGATACGCGGCCTCCAGCGGGTCACCGCGCCCCACCGGGTTCGCCACGTCCCGCAACGCCCCGCTGCCCGCCGCCACCTGGACACCGGCCGCCCGCAGCAGCCGTACGGGCGCCGGCCGCGACACCCGCGAGCCGTACCGTTCCAGGCCCGTACAGTCACCCTGCGGCAGACAGACGACGGCGACCCCGGCGGCCGCCAGTTGCTCGGCGACCCGCGCCGCCACGCTCCGCGGCATCCGCGCCATTCCGGCGCACGGCCCGAGGGCGACCCCCGGCCGCAGTCCGCCGGACATCGCTGCGAACCGCGCCAGCCGCGCCGGATCGTCACCGTCGGTGTGCAGATCCACCGGGCAGCCGTGTTCCCCGGCCAGCTCCAGCACCGTCTGGACGTACCCGGCCGGATCGGGGTCGAGGTCCGGGCAGCCGCCGAGGACCGAGGCGCCCATCCTCACCGCGTCCCGCAGCATCGCCAGCCCGTCCGCCCCGGCCACCCCGGTCAGCACCCGCGGCACCGCGACCGCCGCCAGATCGGCCAGCCCGCGCAGCGACCTGCGGGCCTGCAGCACCGCCTCCAGCGAACGCAGGCCCTGTACGTCGCCGACCCTGACGTGGCTGCGGGAGGCGGTGGCGCCGTGCCCCAACTGCAGCAGCGCGGCCTCGGTCGTCCGCCGCTGGACGTCTTCGGGGGAGCTGGAGGCGGGGCCGTCGGAGTCGGCCGTCAGGGCGGTGTCGCAGTGCGCATGGGGTTCGGCGGGGGCGGGGAGCAGGAGGTAGCCGGCGAGGTCGACACGGACGCCCTGCGGGGCGAGGCTGCCGGCCGTCCCGACGGCCTCGATGCGTCCGCCGCCGAGCCGTACGTCCACCGTCCGCCCGTCGGCGAGCCGGGCGCCGCACAACACCAGCGCACCGTTTTCCGACCTCGCGAACCGGCCGGGCCCGCCGGGCTTTCCCGGCTGCGGCTGCGGCGAACTGCTGTCGGACATCGCGCTCCTCGAAGGCACCGGCGTGCAAGATCACGCAGCGTTCTTCCGAGCCTAGGGCGCTGCCGGGAGAGCTTCGCGCAGGCGCGAAATAGTCGTACCGGTGTGGTGCGCGGGGCGGTTGGGGCACGGCCTGGATACGGATTTCACGTTTGGCGGCGGGCCGTGTAATGTCTTCATCGCTCGCCCCAATAGCTCAGTCGGCAGAGCGTCTCCATGGTAAGGAGAAGGTCTACGGTTCGATTCCGTATTGGGGCTCTGATGTGTGAGGTTCCCGCCTTCGGGCGGGGTCCCCTCGCATCACAGCGGTGTAGCTCAGTCGGTAGAGCAAGCGGCTCATAATCGCTGTGTCACCGGTTCAAGTCCGGTCACCGCTACTGACAGTAGCCGATTGTGGGGTCGGTCCTCCGATCGGCTACTCTTTTATGCGTTAATCCGACCACCCGTCCGTCCAAGGAGCACTCACGTGGCTGCCACCGACGTCCGCCCGAAGATCACGCTGGCCTGCGTGGAGTGCAAGGAGCGGAACTACATCACCAAGAAGAACCGGCGTAACGACCCGGACCGTCTTGAGATGAAGAAGCACTGCCCTCGTTGCAACTCGCACACCGCGCACCGCGAGACGCGATAACACAGGCTCGTCCGTGAGGCCGTCCCCATTCGTGGGGGCGGCCTCACGGCGTTATCACCACCAGTACAGGGAGGTTGCGAGCCCATGGCGCTCGACCAGTCTTTTGTCGGACGCACGTACCCGCCCACCGACCCGTACGAGGTCGGCCGGGAAAAGATCCGCGAATTCGCCGAGGCGATCGGTGACCCCAACCCCGCTTACACCGACGCGGAAGCGGCAAAGGCACTCGGGCACTCCGATGTGATCGCACCGCCGACTTTTGTGTTCGCCATCACTTTCAAGGCCGCGGGGCAGGTCATCGAGGACCCGCAACTGGGTCTGGACTACAGCCGGGTGGTGCACGGCGACCAGAAGTTCGCCTACACCCGGCCGGTGCGCAGTGGCGACCGGCTGTCCGTCACCTCCACCATCGAGGCCATCAGGACCATGGCCGGCAACGACATCATCGATATCCGCGGCGAGGTGCACGACGAGGCGGGCGAACACGTCGTGACCGCCTTCACCAAGCTGGTGGCCCGCGCCGAGAAGGAGGCCTGAGATGGCCGCGAAGATTTCCTATGACGACGTCGAGGTCGGCACGGAACTCCCGGCGCAGGCCTTCCCCGTGAGCCGCGCCACGCTCGTCCAGTACGCGGGCGCCTCCGGTGACTTCAACCCGATCCACTGGAACGAGAAGTTCGCCAAGGAGGTCGGGCTGCCGGACGTCATCGCCCACGGCATGTTCACGATGGCCGAGGCGATCCGGGTGGTCACCGACTGGGCCGGTGACCCGGGCGCGGTCGCCGAATACGGTGTGCGCTTCACCAAGCCCGTCGTCGTCCCCAACGACGAGACCGGCGCGCTGATCGAGGTCAGTGCCAAGGTCGCCGCCAAGCTGGACGACGACGACCGTACGGTCCGCGTCGACCTCACCGCGATGAGCGCCGGCCAGAAGGTGCTGGGCATGTCCCGCGCCGTGGTCCGCCTGGCCTGAGCCGGGGCTTCCAGGGGGCGTCCGGCCGAGGGCTGTCGGACCGCCCCCGTACCCTTGGGCGCGTGCAGGAACTCCACGACGCCCCCCTCGCCCCGCTGACCACCTTCCGCCTCGGCGGCCCGGCCACCCGCCTCGTCACGGCCACCACCGACGACGAGGTGATCGCGGCCGTCCGCGCGGCCGACGACGCCGGGACCCCGCTGCTGATCATCGGCGGCGGCAGCAACCTCGTCATCGGCGACAAGGGCTTCGACGGCACTGCCCTGCGCATCGCCACCCGTGGCTTCGCGCTCGACGGCACGGCCCTCACGCTCGCCGCGGGCGAGAACTGGTCCGACGCGGTCGCCCGCACGGTCGAGGCGGGACTGGCCGGCGTCGAGTGCCTGGCCGGCATCCCCGGCTCCGCGGGCGCCACCCCGATCCAGAACGTGGGCGCGTACGGCCAGGAGGTCTCCACCACGATCACCGAGGTCGTCGCCTACGACCGCCGCCTCGGCGAGACCGTCACGATTCCCCGCGAGGAGTGCGGCTTCTCGTACCGCCACAGCCGCTTCAAGGAGCACCCCGACCGGTTCGTGGTGCTGCGGGTGCGCTTCGCCCTGGAGGACGCCGGGGGCCTCTCCGCGCCCCTGAAGTACCCCGAGACCGCCCGCGCCCTCGGCGTCGAGGCCGGGGACCGGGTCCCGGCCGCCGTCGCCAGAGAGACCGTTCTGGCCCTGCGCGCCGGCAAGGGCATGGTGCTGGACCCCGCGGACCACGACACCTGGTCGGCGGGCTCGTTCTTCACCAACCCGATCCTCACCGAGGCCGAGCACACCGTCTTCGTCCGCCGCGTCCAGGACCGCCTCGGCCCCGACGTCGCCCCGCCCGCTTTCCCGGCGGGCGACGGCCTGGTGAAGACCTCCGCGGCCTGGCTCATCGACCGGGCCGGCTTCACCAAGGGATACGGCAGCGGCGCCGCCCGCATCTCCACCAAGCACACCCTCGCGCTCACCAACCGCGGCGCGGCCACCACCGAGGACCTGCTCGCCCTGGCCCGCGAGGTCCGGGACGGCGTGCACGCGGCCTTCGGCGTCACGCTCGTCAACGAACCTGTCACCGTCGGCGTGAGCCTCTAGCCGGCCTCTGGGAGGGCCCTACGCGGCCAGCCAGGCGTCGATCTCCGCCAGCAGCCGCTGCTGCTCGTCCTGCGGGGCGCGTGAGCCGCGGACCGACTGGCGGGCCAGCTCGGCCAGTTCGGCGTCGGTGAAGCCGTGCGCGGTGCGGGCGAACTCGTACTGCGCGGCCAGCCGCGCGCCGAACAGCAGCGGATCGTCCGCGCCCAGCGCCATCGGCACGCCCGCGTCGAAGAGCGTCCGCAGCGGCACGTCCTCCGGCTTCTCATAGACCCCCAGCGCCACATTCGACGCGGGGCACACCTCGCAGGTCACCCCGCGCGAGGCCAGCCGGCGCAGCAGCACGGGATCCTCCGCGGCCCGTACGCCGTGCCCCACCCGGCCGGCGTGCAGATCGTCCAGGCAGTCCCGGACGCTCGCCGGTCCCGACAGCTCTCCGCCGTGCGGCGCCGCCAGCAGGCCGCCCTCCCGGGCGATGGCGAAGGCGCGGTCGAAGTCCCGGGCGAAACCCCGGCGTTCGTCGTTGGACAGCCCGAAGCCGATCACGCCGCGGTCGGCGTAGCGCACCGCGAGACGCGCCAGCGTACGGGCGTCCAGGGGGTGCTTCATACGGTTCGCGGCCACCAGGACGCGGATGCCGAGACCGGTGTCCCTGGAGGCGCTGTGCACCGCGTCCAGGATGATCTCCAGAGCCGGGATCAGACCGCCCAGCCGCGGGGCGTACGAGGTGGGGTCGACCTGGATCTCCAGCCAGCGCGACCCGTCGCGGACATCCTCCTCCGCGGCCTCGCGCACCAGCCGCTGAATGTCCTCGGGCGTCCGCAGACACGACCGCGCGATGTCGTACAGCCGCTGGAAACGGAACCAGCCGCGCTCGTCCGTGGCTCTCAGCTGGGGAGGTTCACCGCTCCGCAACGCCTCCGGCAGATGGACGCCGTACTTGTCGGCGAGGTCCAGCAGGGTCGTGGACCGCATCGAACCGGTGAAGTGCAGGTGCAGATGGGCCTTCGGCAATCGGCGCAGGTCTCGAATGGCGGCTTCGCCGCGGGCACGAACGCTCTCCATCCGAAGATCTTGCCGTATGGGAGCGGGCGCCGGTAGGGCCTTTCCCGAAGGGGTGTCCGGCGGAATGCGCGTGCGGGCCCCGGAACAGGTTCCGGGGCCCGCACGCGAGACGCGACGGACGGTGCCTACTTGGCCTCCGCCAGCAGCTTCTGGATCCTGGACACGCCCTCGACCAGGTCCTCGTCGCCCAGCGCGTACGAAAGCCGCAGGTAGCCGGGGGTGCCGAAGGCCTCGCCCGGGACGACGGCGACCTCCGCCTCCTCCAGGATCAGCTCGGCCAGCTCGACACTGGTCTGCGGGCGCTTGCCGCGGATCTCCTTGCCCAGGAGCTCCTTCACCGACGGGTACGCGTAGAACGCGCCCTCCGGCTCCGGGCACAGCACCCCGTCGATCTCGTTGAGCATCCGCACGATGGTCCGGCGGCGCCGGTCGAAGGCGACCTTCATCTCCTCGACGGCCGTCAGATCGCCGGAGACCGCCGCGATGGCTGCGGCCTGCGCGACGTTGGAGACGTTGGACGTGGCGTGCGACTGGAGGTTCGCGGCGGCCTTGATGACGTCCTTGGGGCCGATCGCCCAGCCCACCCGCCAGCCGGTCATCGCGTACGTCTTCGCCACGCCGTTGACGATGATGCACTTGTCGCGCAGCTCGGGCACGACCACCGGCAGCGACGAGAACGCGGCGTCGCCGTAGACCAGGTGCTCGTAGATCTCGTCGGTCAGCACCCACAGACCGTGCTCGGCGGCCCAGCGGCCGACGGCCTCGACCTGCTCGCGGGTGTAGACCGCGCCGGTCGGGTTCGACGGCGAGACGAACAGCAGCACCTTGGTGCGGTCCGTACGGGCCGCCTCCAGCTGCTCCACGGTCACGCGGTAGCCCGTGGTCTCGTCCGCGACGACATCGACCGGCACACCGCCGGCCAGACGGATCGACTCGGGGTAGGTGGTCCAGTACGGCGCCGGGACGATGACCTCGTCGCCCGGGTCGAGGATCGCTGCGAACGCCTCGTAGATCGCCTGCTTGCCGCCGTTCGTCACCAGGACGTTCGCGGCCTCGATCTCGTAGCCGGAGTCGCGCAGCGTCTTCGCGGCGATCGCGGTCTTCAGCTCGGGGAGGCCGCCGGCCGGGGTGTAGCGGTGGTACTTCGGGTTGCGGCAGGCCTCGATCGCCGCCTCGACGATGTAGTCGGGCGTGGGGAAGTCGGGCTCACCGGCACCGAAGCCGATCACCGGGCGTCCGGCGGCCTTGAGGGCCTTCGCCTTGGCGTCGACGGCGAGGGTCGCGGACTCGGAGATCGCACCGACGCGGGCCGAGACCCGGCGGTCGGTGGGGGACGAAGCGGGAGGAGTGGCAGCGCTCATATCTGCATCGTCCCAGACCTCTGACGGGCCCGGCACATCGGTTTGCGGGGACCACCCGGGACGTTTCTGTTCGACGCCCGGCTCTGAAGCACGTACACTCGCTGACCGTTGGCCCCGACAGGTCGCCGCGGTGCACGCACGTAGTGCAGTCAGCCGCATGCGGTAGGTTGGGGGAACCACAAAGGGTCGTAGCTCAATTGGTAGAGCACTGGTCTCCAAAACCAGCGGTTGGGGGTTCAAGTCCCTCCGGCCCTGCTACACGCACTTCGTCACCATGGTGCGTGCACGCGTACGTATGAAATGCACCGCCGTGCGGCTCAACCGGGCGCGGCACGGCCACGACCCGGATTCAGGTGAGGACGAGTGACGGACGCCCTGGGCTCCATCGACATGCCTGAGCGCGGTCGTTCCGAGGACGAGACCGCGGAATCCCAGAAGAAGCCCCGCCGCGGCGGCAAGCGCGGCAAGAAGGGCCCCTTCGCACGTCTCGCGCTTTTCTACCGCCAGGTCGTGGCGGAGCTCCGCAAGGTCGTCTGGCCCACGCGCAGCCAGCTGTCGACGTACACCAGCGTGGTGATCGTCTTCGTTGTCATCATCATCGGTCTCGTAACCGTGATTGACTTGGGAATCAACCGAGTCGTCGGGTACGTCTTCGGCTGATCCCGCGGAGGGCGCCTCAGCGGGCGCCCCTTTCGCATGTTCAACCCCTTGAAGCCAGGAAGAAGCAGCCACCGTGTCTGACCCGAACCTGAACGACGCCGCCGACTCCGCCGAGACGGCAGCGGCCGACGTGGACGCGGCTGCCTCGGCCGAGGTCCAGGGCGACGACACCGAACTCGAGATCGTCCAGGCCGCCGACGAGGTCGACGAGCTGGACGCCGAGGAAGCCGCCGCCGGTGAGCCCGCCGAGGCCGCTGCGGTGCACGTCGAGGACGAGGACGAGGTCGTCGCTGAAGCCGCCGAGGAAGAGGAAGAGGAGCCGGTCGACCCGGTGGCCGCCCTCCGCGACGAGCTCCGCGGCCTCCCCGGTGAGTGGTACGTCATCCACACCTACGCGGGTTACGAGAACCGCGTGAAGACCAACCTCGAGCAGCGTGCCGTTTCGCTGAACGTCGAGGACTACATCTTCCAGGCCGAGGTGCCGCAGGAAGAGGTCGCCCAGATCAAGAACGGCGAGCGCAAGACCATCCGCCAGAACAAGCTCCCGGGCTACGTGCTGGTGCGCATGGACCTGACGAACGAGTCCTGGGGCGTCGTCCGCAACACCCCGGGTGTCACGGGCTTCGTCGGCAACGCCTACGACCCCTACCCGCTGACGCTGGACGAGATCGTCAAGATGCTTGCCCCGGAGGCTGAGGAGAAGGCCGCCAAGGAGGCCGCCGCGGCCGAGGGCAAGCCGGCGCCGTCCCGCAAGGTCGAGGTCCAGGTGCTGGACTTCGAGGTGGGCGACTCCGTCACCGTCACCGACGGCCCGTTCGCGACGCTGCAGGCCACGATCAACGAGATCAACGCCGACTCGAAGAAGGTCAAGGGCCTCGTCGAGATCTTCGGCCGCGAGACCCCGGTCGAGCTCAGCTTCGACCAGATCCAGAAGAACTAGGTTCTTCCGGAACACCAGCCAAATCGACCAGGTCAGACGGGCTCACAGCCGGTCTGACCTGCTCGGTTTTTGGCCGCACGACTATACCCGTTATCGTTGTGCGGTATGCCTCCATCCGGATGACCGGATGGAATGGCGAAACACCTCTCACTAGGACCCGGAGAGAGCATGCCTCCCAAGAAGAAGAAGGTCACGGGGCTTATCAAGCTCCAGATCAGCGCCGGCGCCGCAAACCCGGCTCCGCCGGTCGGCCCCGCGCTGGGCCAGCACGGCGTCAACATCATGGAGTTCTGCAAGGCCTACAACGCCGCGACCGAGTCGCAGCGTGGCATGGTCGTGCCGGTGGAGATCACGGTCTACGAAGACCGTTCCTTCACCTTCATCACCAAGACCCCGCCGGCCGCGAAGCTCATCCTGAAGGCCGCGGGCGTGGAGAAGGGCTCCGGCGAGCCGCACAAGACCAAGGTCGCGAAGATCACGCGTGACCAGGTCCGTGACATCGCCACCACCAAGATGCCCGACCTGAACGCCAACGACCTGGACGCCGCCGAGAAGATCATCGCCGGCACCGCCCGTTCCATGGGCATCACGGTCGAGGGCTGATCCTCAGCCCCTCTGGCACCACCCGTGGCAGGACCAGGCGCTGGTCCGCACCACGACTCCACCCCACTGCATCAGGAGCAGAAGTGAAGCGCAGCAAGACTCTTCGCAACGCGGACGCGAAGATCGACCGGGAGCGCGTGTACGCCCCCCTCGAGGCCGTCCGTCTCGCCAAGGACACCGCGTCCGTCAAGTTCGACGCGACCGTCGAGGTCGCCATGCGTCTGGGTGTCGACCCGCGCAAGGCCGACCAGATGGTCCGTGGCACCGTGAACCTCCCGCACGGCACCGGTAAGACCGCCCGGGTCCTGGTCTTCGCGACCGGTGACCGTGCTGCGGCCGCGGAAGCCGCCGGCGCCGACATCGTCGGCTCGGACGAACTGATCGACGAGGTCTCCAAGGGCCGTCTGGACTTCGACGCCGTCGTCGCCACCCCGGACCTCATGGGCAAGGTCGGCCGCCTCGGCCGCGTGCTCGGTCCGCGTGGTCTGATGCCGAACCCGAAGACCGGCACCGTCACCCCGGATGTCGCCAAGGCTGTCACCGACATCAAGGGCGGCAAGATCGAGTTCCGCGTGGACAAGCACGCGAACCTCCACTTCATCATCGGCAAGGTCTCCTTCGACGAGACCAAGCTGGTGGAGAACTACGCCGCGGCGCTCGAGGAGATCAACCGCCTCAAGCCGTCCGCCGCCAAGGGCCGCTACATCAAGAAGGCGACCATCACCACCACGATGGGCCCCGGCATCCCGCTGGACGCCAACCGCACCCGCAACCTCCTCGTCGAGGACGAGGCCGTCTGATCTCTCCGATCAGCGCCTCATAGCGTGTGACCACTGTCGTCAGGCCCCGCCCTCCCGCAAGGAGGGCGGGGCCTGACGCATGCTGTGCCGCCCCTCAGCGCCTCTCAGGGCCCCCACGCCGCCCTGGGGCGAGGCCGGCCGCGGGACGCGCTCCAGCAGCCGGCAGCGCAGCCGACGCCCCCTCTCGGCCGATTTGCCTGAGGCAGGGCTCTCCCGTACCGTATGCGGAAGCCAAAGACCGCTGGTTGTCTCTGCGCGTCCGGTCCCGGACGTGGAGTGGCCGAAGGATCCGCTAGCTGCGGACGGCCTGCGCAGGTGTGTATGGATGAACTCCCGGACGGAATTCCGTCCTGGTCGAGTACGCCCCGTGCGCCTGCGCCGGGGCGTTTGTTTTGCCCAGCCCCTTCTGCGCGGTCCTCATCACCCGGAAGGAGGCCGAGGCTCATGGCGACGTCTGACAAGATCGCAGCCGTTGAGGAGATTACTGAGAAGCTCCGTAACTCCAACGCAGCTGTTGTGACTTCTTACATCGGACTGACTGTGGCGCAGCTCAAGGAGCTGCGTCGTTCTCTCGGCGAGAACGCTCAGTACCGTGTGGTGAAGAACACGCTGACCCAGATCGCGGCCAAGGAGGCCGGGATTCAGCTGGACGAGCACCTCAAGGGCTCGACCGCTGTTGCCTTCGTGACCGGTGACCCGGTCACGGCGGCGAAGGGTCTTCGTGACTTCGCCAAGGAAAACCCCTCTCTCGTCATCAAGGGCGGTGTCCTTGACGGCAAGGCGCTGTCCGCCGACGAGATCAAGAAGCTTGCGGACCTCGAGTCCCGTGAGGTTCTGCTCGCCAAGCTGGCGGGTGGCATGAAGGCGTCCATGGCCAAGGCCGCGGCGACCTTCCAGGCCCCGCTCACGAAGTTCGCCCGCACCGCGGACGCGCTTCGCAGCAAGGTCGAGCAGGGCGGTGCCGGTACGCCGGCTCCCGCCGAGGCTGCCGAGTAATCACTCGGACGCCCAGCGGGCCCGTAGTACGCCCGCCAGACATGTACATCCGGCACCAGCCGAATTAGTGGAAGGACCGCCACCATGGCGAAGCTCAGCCAGGAAGACCTGCTCGCGCAGTTCGAGGAAATGACCCTTCTTGAGCTCTCCGAGTTCGTGAAGCTCTTCGAGGAGAAGTTCGACGTCGAGGCTGCTGCCCCGGTCGCCGTTGCCGCCGCCGGTGCCCCGGGCGCCCCGGCCGCCGCCGAGGCCGAGGAGCAGGACGAGTTCGACGTCATCCTCACCGGTGCGGGCGACAAGAAGATCCAGGTCATCAAGGTCGTGCGTGAGCTGACCTCCCTGGGCCTGAAGGAGGCCAAGGACCTCGTCGACGGCACCCCGAAGCCCGTCCTCGAGAAGGTCGCCAAGGACGCCGCCGAGAAGGCTGCCGAGTCCCTCAAGGGCGCCGGCGCCTCCGTCGAGGTCAAGTGACTTCACCGAGTCTCCGGACTCGCGTCCTGAGCGCCTGAGGCGCCAGGGACACCAGCCAAGGGCGATCACCCATGCGGGTGGTCGCCCTTCGGCGTGCTCGTCACGGCTGCGTTGTCTCGCGCCTGCGTGCGAGTATGGTGATCATCGTTGCCCGGACGTGCCCCCATGTGACGATCTCCCAGAGGTGGGGGGCCTTGACGAACCGGACGCGGCGCGCAATTCTCGGGACGCGACGCAGAAGCGATCCAGGGTTCGAGGCATGGATCGCGGACGAAGAGGGAAGCATCGGTGTGCGCCACTGGCGCAGGGCTTTCGGCAGGCGCATGGCATTGAGAAGAACAAACGAGGGCTTCCTCCGGTGCGGAGGGCATGGCCTCCTGGAGGGAGAAGATCGGTATCACGGTGCTGAACCGGTCTCCGGAAACTCGCTCTGGACATCAGTGTGCCAAGTGGCTACACTGACCCTTTGCGCTGCCTGTTAGCTGCTCCCTGCCCGTCACCAGGGGCATACCCGAGCCCGAGCAAAGCTGAATGATCCGCCCTGACCTGGGCTTTCCCTCAGTCTGCTCGATTCGGGACCGGTACGCGCGTAGTGAGTCCGAGCCCTCGGAAGGACCCCCTCTTGGCCGCCTCGCGCAACGCCTCGACTGCCAATACGAACAACGGCGACAGCACCGCCCCGCTGCGCATCTCTTTTGCGAAGATCAAGGAGCCCCTCGGGGTTCCGAACCTCCTTGCGCTGCAGACCGAAAGCTTCGACTGGCTGCTCGGCAATGCCGCATGGAAGGGTCGCGTCGAGGCTGCGCTGGAGAGTGGGCAGGAAGTCCCCACCAAGTCCGGTCTGGAAGAGATCTTCGAAGAGATCTCCCCGATCGAGGACTTCTCCGGGTCGATGTCGCTGACGTTCCGCGACCACCGCTTCGAGCCCCCGAAGAACTCCATCGACGAGTGCAAGGAGCGCGACTTCACGTACGCGGCTCCGCTCTTCGTCACCGCTGAGTTCACGAACAACGAGACCGGCGAGATCAAGTCCCAGACGGTCTTCATGGGCGACTTCCCGCTCATGACGAACAAGGGCACCTTCTGCATCAACGGCACCGAGCGTGTCGTCGTCTCGCAGCTGGTGCGCTCGCCGGGCGTGTACTTCGACAGCTCCATCGACAAGACGTCCGACAAGGACATCTTCTCCGCCAAGATCATCCCGTCCCGGGGTGCCTGGCTGGAGATGGAGATCGACAAGCGCGACATGGTCGGTGTGCGCATCGACCGTAAGCGCAAGCAGTCCGTGACCGTCCTGCTCAAGGCGCTCGGTTGGACGACCGAGCAGATCCTTGAGGAGTTCGGCGAGTACGAGTCCATGCGCGCCACCCTGGAGAAGGACCACACCCAGGGCCAGGACGACGCGCTGCTCGACATCTACCGCAAGCTGCGCCCGGGCGAGCCGCCGACCCGTGAGGCCGCGCAGACGCTGCTGGAGAACCTGTACTTCAACCCCAAGCGCTACGACCTCGCGAAGGTCGGCCGCTACAAGGTCAACAAGAAGCTCGGCGGCGACGAGCCGCTCGACGCGGGCGTGCTGACCACCGATGACGTCATCGCGACGATCAAGTACCTGGTCAAGCTGCATGCCGGCGAGACCGAGACGATGGGTGAGTCCGGCCGTTCGATCGTTGTCGAGACCGACGACATCGACCACTTCGGCAACCGTCGTCTGCGCAACGTCGGCGAGCTCATCCAGAACCAGGTCCGCACGGGTCTGGCTCGTATGGAGCGCGTCGTGCGTGAGCGCATGACCACCCAGGACGTCGAGGCGATCACGCCGCAGACCCTGATCAACATCCGGCCGGTCGTCGCCTCCATCAAGGAGTTCTTCGGCACCAGCCAGCTGTCCCAGTTCATGGACCAGACCAACCCGCTGTCGGGTCTGACCCACAAGCGCCGTCTGTCGGCGCTGGGCCCGGGTGGTCTCTCCCGTGAGCGGGCCGGCCTGGACGTCCGTGACGTGCACCCCTCGCACTACGGCCGTATGTGCCCGATTGAGACCCCTGAAGGTCCCAACATTGGTCTGATCGGCTCGCTGGCCTCCTACGGCCGGGTCAACGTCTTCGGCTTCATCGAGACGCCTTACCGCAAGGTCGTCGACGGCCAGGTCACGGAGGAGGTGGACTACCTCACCGCTGATGAGGAGGACCGCTTCCTGATCGCCCAGGCCAACGCCAAGCTGAGCGACGACATGCGCTTCTCCGAGCAGCGTGTGCTGGTCCGCCGCCGTGGCGGCGAGGTCGACCTCGTCCCCGCCGACGAGGTGGACTTCATGGACGTCTCGCCGCGGCAGATGGTGTCGGCCGCGACCGCCATGATCCCGTTCCTCGAGCACGACGACGCCAACCGCGCGCTCATGGGATCGAACATGATGCGCCAGGCCGTTCCGCTGATCAAGGCGGAGTCGCCGCTGGTCGGCACCGGCATGGAGTACCGCTGTGCGGTCGACGCCGGTGACGTCATCAAGGCGGAGAAGGACGGTGTGGTCCAGGAGGTCTCCGCGGACTACATCACCGTCGCCAACGACGACGGCACGTACACCACGTACCGCGTCGCCAAGTTCACCCGCTCCAACCAGGGCACCTCCTTCAACCAGAAGGTCGTCGTGGACGAGGGCGCGCGGGTCATCGAGGGCCAGGTCCTCGCCGACGGTCCGTCCACGGACGAAGGCGAGATGGCGCTCGGCAAGAACCTGCTCGTGGCGTTCATGCCGTGGGAGGGCCACAACTACGAGGACGCGATCATCCTGTCGCAGCGCCTCGTGCAGGACGACGTCCTCTCCTCGATCCACATCGAGGAGCACGAGGTCGACGCCCGTGACACCAAGCTGGGCCCCGAGGAGATCACCCGGGACATCCCGAACGTCTCCGAAGAGGTCCTCTCCGACCTCGACGAGCGCGGCATCATCCGTATCGGTGCCGAGGTCGTCGCCGGCGACATCCTCGTCGGCAAGGTCACGCCCAAGGGTGAGACCGAGCTGACCCCCGAGGAGCGCCTGCTCCGCGCGATCTTCGGTGAGAAGGCGCGCGAGGTGCGCGACACCTCGCTGAAGGTGCCGCACGGTGAGATCGGCAAGGTCATCGGCGTCCGCGTCTTCGACCGCGAAGAGGGCGACGAGCTGCCCCCGGGTGTGAACCAGCTGGTCCGCGTCTACGTGGCCCAGAAGCGCAAGATCACCGACGGTGACAAGCTCGCCGGCCGTCACGGCAACAAGGGCGTCATCTCGAAGATCCTGCCGGTCGAGGACATGCCGTTCCTGGAGGACGGCACCCCGGTCGACATCATCCTCAACCCGCTGGGTGTCCCGTCCCGAATGAACCCGGGACAGGTCCTGGAGATCCACCTCGGCTGGCTCGCCAGCCAGGGCTGGAAGGTCGAGGGTGTCGAGGAGGAGTGGAAGAAGCGTCTCCACTCGATCTCCGCCGACGAGGTCGCCCCCGGCTCCAACGTCGCCACCCCGGTGTTCGACGGTGCGCGCGAGGACGAGATCTCCGGTCTCTTCGAGTCGACGATCCCCAACCGCGACGGCGAGCGGATGGTCAAGGGCTCCGGCAAGGCGCGGCTGTTCGACGGCCGCTCCGGTGAGCCGTTCCCGGACCCGATCTCGATCGGGTACATGTACATCCTCAAGCTGCACCACCTGGTCGACGACAAGCTCCACGCGCGTTCGACCGGTCCGTACTCCATGATCACCCAGCAGCCGCTGGGTGGTAAGGCTCAGTTCGGTGGCCAGCGGTTCGGTGAGATGGAGGTGTGGGCGCTGGAGGCTTACGGCGCCGCATACGCCCTCCAGGAGCTGCTGACGATCAAGTCCGACGACGTGACCGGCCGCGTGAAGGTCTACGAGGCCATCGTCAAGGGCGAGAACATCCCCGAGCCCGGCATTCCCGAGTCCTTCAAGGTGCTCATCAAGGAAATGCAGTCCCTGTGCCTCAACGTGGAGGTGCTGTCCTCGGACGGCATGTCCATCGAGATGCGCGACACCGACGAGGACGTCTTCCGCGCAGCGGAGGAGCTCGGCATCGACCTGTCCCGGCGCGAGCCGAGCAGCGTCGAAGAGGTCTGACGGGAGTTCGGCCGGGGAGCCAGTGATGGTTCCCCGGCCGGCCCCAGGACCCCCGTTTCAGACCCCAAGACTTACAACCCTGAGAGGGATTGACGCATAGTGCTCGACGTCAACTTCTTCGATGAGCTCCGGATCGGTCTGGCCACCGCTGACGACATCCGTCAGTGGAGCCACGGCGAGGTCAAGAAGCCCGAGACCATCAACTACCGCACGCTCAAGCCCGAAAAGGACGGACTCTTCTGCGAGAAGATCTTCGGTCCGACCCGGGACTGGGAGTGCTACTGCGGTAAGTACAAGCGCGTCCGCTTCAAGGGCATCATCTGCGAGCGCTGCGGCGTCGAGGTCACTCGCGCCAAGGTGCGTCGTGAGCGGATGGGCCACATCGAGCTGGCCGCTCCCGTGACCCACATCTGGTACTTCAAGGGCGTGCCGAGCCGGCTGGGCTACCTGCTGGACCTCGCGCCCAAGGACCTCGAGAAGGTCATCTACTTCGCCGCCTACATGATCACGTGGGTGGACGAGGAGCGTCGTACGCGCGACCTGCCCTCGCTGGAGGCGCACGTCTCCGTCGAGCGTCAGCAGATCGAGCAGCGCCGCGACTCCGACCTGGAGGCCCGCGCCAAGAAGCTCGAGACCGACCTGGCCGAGCTGGAGGCCGAGGGCGCCAAGGCCGATGTGCGCCGCAAGGTGCGCGAGGGTGCCGAGCGTGAGATGAAGCAGCTGCGCGACCGTGCGCAGCGCGAGATCGACCGTCTCGACGAGGTCTGGAGCCGCTTCAAGAACCTCAAGGTCCAGGACCTGGAGGGTGACGAGCTGCTCTACCGCGAGCTGCGTGACCGCTTCGGCACGTACTTCGACGGCTCCATGGGTGCCGCTGCCCTGCAGAAGCGCCTGGAGACCTTCGACCTCGACGAGGAGGCCGAGCGCCTCCGCGAGATCATCCGTACCGGCAAGGGCCAGAAGAAGACCCGTGCGCTCAAGCGCCTCAAGGTCGTCTCCGCCTTCCTGCAGACCCGCAACAGCCCCAAGGGCATGGTGCTGGACTGCATCCCGGTGATCCCGCCGGACCTGCGTCCGATGGTGCAGCTGGACGGTGGCCGCTTCGCGACCTCCGACCTGAACGACCTGTACCGCCGTGTGATCAACCGCAACAACCGCCTCAAGCGTCTCCTTGACCTCGGTGCCCCCGAGATCATCGTGAACAACGAGAAGCGGATGCTGCAGGAGGCCGTCGACGCGCTGTTCGACAACGGCCGCCGCGGCCGTCCGGTCACCGGTCCCGGTAACCGCCCGCTGAAGTCCCTCAGCGACATGCTGAAGGGTAAGCAGGGCCGTTTCCGTCAGAACCTGCTCGGTAAGCGAGTCGACTACTCGGCGCGTTCCGTCATCGTCGTCGGCCCGCAGCTCAAGCTGCACCAGTGCGGTCTGCCCAAGGCCATGGCGCTGGAGCTCTTCAAGCCGTTCGTGATGAAGCGCCTGGTGGACCTCAACCACGCGCAGAACATCAAGTCGGCGAAGCGCATGGTCGAGCGCGGCCGCACGGTCGTCTACGACGTGCTCGAAGAGGTCATCGCCGAGCACCCGGTGCTGCTGAACCGTGCACCCACGCTGCACCGTCTGGGCATCCAGGCCTTCGAGCCGCAGCTGGTCGAGGGCAAGGCCATTCAGATTCACCCGCTCGTCTGCACCGCGTTCAACGCGGACTTCGACGGTGACCAGATGGCCGTCCACCTCCCGCTGTCCGCGGAGGCCCAGGCCGAGGCCCGCATCCTGATGCTGTCCTCGAACAACATCCTCAAGCCGGCCGACGGCCGTCCGGTCACCATGCCGACCCAGGACATGGTGCTAGGCCTCTTCTTCCTCACCACGGATGAAGAGGAGCGCGAGGTCAAGGGTGAGGGCCGGGCCTTCGGCTCGGTCGCCGAGGCCATCATGGCCTTCGACGCCCGTGAGCTCTCGCTGCAGGCGAAGGTCGACATCCGCTTCCCGATCGGCACCATCCCGCCCCGTGGCTGGACCCCGCCGGTTCCGGAGGAGGGCGAGCCCGAGTGGCAGCAGGGTGACAGCTTCCGGCTGCGGACGACCCTGGGCCGTGCGCTCTTCAACGAGCTGCTGCCCGAGGACTACCCGTTCGTCGACTACTCGGTGGGCAAGAAGCAGCTCTCCGCGATCGTCAACGACCTGGCCGAGCGCTACCCCAAGGTCATCGTGGCGGCGACGCTCGACAACCTGAAGGCGGCCGGCTTCCACTGGGCGACCCGTTCCGGCGTCACCGTCGCCGTCTCGGACATCGTCGTGCCGGAGGCCAAGAAGGCCATCGTCGCGGGCTACGAGGCCCAGGACGAGAAGGTCCAGAAGCAGTACGAGCGCGGTCTGATCACCAAGGACGAGCGCACTCAGGAACTGATCAACATCTGGACCAAGGCGACCAACGAGGTCGCCGAGGCGATGAACGAGAACTTCCCCAAGACGAACCCCATCTTCATGATGGTTGACTCGGGTGCCCGAGGAAACATGATGCAGATGCGGCAGATCGCCGGTATGCGTGGTCTGGTGTCGAACGCGAAGAACGAGACCATCCCGCGTCCGATTAAGGCATCGTTCCGCGAGGGTCTGTCCGTGCTGGAGTACTTCATCTCCACGCACGGTGCCCGTAAGGGTCTGGCGGACACCGCCCTTCGTACCGCCGACTCCGGTTACCTCACCCGTCGTCTGGTCGACGTCTCCCAGGACGTCATCATTCGCGAGGAGGACTGCGGCACGGAGCGTGGCCTCAAGCTGCGGATCGCCTCGAAGGACGCCGCGGGTGTCCTGCGCAAGGCGGACGACGTCGAGTCCAGCGTGTACGCGCGGATGCTCGCCGAGGACGTCGTGGTGGACGGCAAGGTCGTCGCCCCCGCGAACGTCGACCTCGGTGACGTGCTCATCGATGCGCTGGTCAACGCGGGCGTCGAGGAGGTCAAGACCCGCTCGGTCCTGACCTGTGAGTCCGCGGTCGGCACCTGTGCCTTCTGCTACGGCCGTTCGCTGGCCACCGGCAAGCTGGTCGACATCGGTGAGGCGGTCGGCATCATCGCCGCCCAGTCCATCGGTGAGCCCGGCACCCAGCTGACGATGCGTACCTTCCACACCGGTGGTGTGGCCGGTGACGACATCACCCTGGGTCTGCCGCGTGTCGTCGAGCTCTTCGAGGCCCGTACGCCCAAGGGTGTCGCCCCGATTTCGGAGGCGGCCGGCCGCGTCCGGATCGAGGAGACCGAGAAGACCAAGAAGGTCGTCGTCACCCCGGACGACGGCAGCGACGAGATGGCTTACGGCGTCTCCAAGCGTGCCCGTCTCCTGGTGGGCGAGGGCGACCACGTCACGGTCGGCCAGCCGATGACCGTGGGTGCCGTCAACCCGCACGACGTGCTGCGGATCCTCGGCCAGCGTGCCGTCCAGGTCCACCTGGTCGGCGAGGTCCAGAAGGTCTACAACAGCCAGGGCGTGGCGATCCACGACAAGCACATCGAGATCATCATCCGGCAGATGCTGCGCCGTGTGACGATCATCGAGTCCGGCGACGCGGAGCTGCTGCCGGGCGAGCTCGTGGAGCGCACGAAGTTCGAGGGCGAGAACCGTCGGGTCGTGGCGGAAGGCGGCCACCCGGCCTCCGGCCGTCCGCAGCTGATGGGTATCACCAAGGCTTCGCTGGCCACCGAGTCCTGGCTGTCGGCGGCGTCCTTCCAGGAGACGACCAGGGTCCTGACCGACGCGGCGATCAACGCCAAGTCGGACTCCCTGATCGGCCTCAAGGAGAACGTCATCATCGGTAAGCTCATCCCGGCCGGTACGGGTCTGTCCCGTTACCGCAACATCCGGGTCGAGCCCACCGAAGAGGCCAAGGCCGCGATGTACTCGGCCGTCGGTTACGACGACATCGACTACTCGCCCTTCGGCACCGGCTCCGGCCAGGCGGTCCCGCTGGAGGACTACGACTACGGTCCGTACAACCAGTAAGCCTGGTCTGTACGACAGCAACAGGGCGGTCATCCCTTACGGGGTGGCCGCCCTGCGGCGTTGGTGCGGCACCCGCGCCGAGCGGTCCCGTCGAGTTGGGGGCCGCGCGGGGGAACTTGTCCTCCCATTGCTGCGTCTCTGATGAGAAGATGGGGAGAACTGTCGAGCGGGGGGAGGTTCGCGAAGTGGCATTCCAACCGTGGCAGGGCGGTCAGCCGGCGCAGCCGTCGAATCAGGTGCCTGCCATGCGTGCCTCGCACGCCGATCGTGAGCGAACGGTCGATGTGCTCAAGGCGGGGTTCGCCGAGGGGCGGCTGCAGCAGCCGGAGTACGAACAGCGGATCACACGGGCCTACAAGGCGCAGACTCACGCCGAACTGCAGATGCTGGTCGCGGATCTGCCGCAGGGGCCGGTGCCGCAGGCGCAGTTCGTGCCGCAGCGGCCGATGGTGCCGGCGACCTTCATGCCGCCGCAGATGCCGATGCCGATGCCGGCGACGACGAACAGCGCGGCGACGGGTGCGCTGGTCTGCGGGATCATGACGCCGGTGACGTGGGGCCTGACGGCGATTCCGGCGGTGATCCTGGGGCACAAGGCGCGGGCCGAGATCCGCCGGTCCGGCGAGCGCGGCGACGGTCAGGCCATCACGGGTCTGGTGCTGGGCTGGCTGGCGATCGGTGGCTGGGCGTTGTTCCTCCTGGTGTTCATCCTCTCCGCCGCGGTCAACCTGTAGGGGCCGGCCGGCGGTCGGGCCGGCGGTGCGCGGTGCCGCCGGGGAGGGGTGTGGCGCCTTCTTCCGTAAGGCCGTCGATCGCACTACGGTGACCGCAACGCCGTGAGGAGTCCGGCGTGTCCTTCGCGTGTGCATTTGTTTTGACCGCAGCCAATGCGGTAGGTACGCTCTGACCTTGTGCCTGGGGTGTCCCTGGGCTGCCGTGCGCGAAATCTCCCGCCGGGGGGACCTGCCGGGCCGTAAGGCCCCGGGGGACTCCGGTCGGAGAACCACCAGCACGGAAGCCGGGTTTTGACACCGCAATCTGCCGCCTCACTCGTTCCAGCGAGGGACCGGACTGCAGTATTCGACACACCCGACCGCGTGGGTCGGGGAATGTTCCAGGTTAGCTTTACCGAGACTGGCACACAGAAACCGGAGAAACGGTGCCTACGATCCAGCAGCTGGTCCGCAAGGGCCGGCAGGACAAGGTCGAGAAGAACAAGACGCCCGCGCTTGAGGGTTCCCCCCAGCGCCGTGGCGTCTGCACGCGTGTTTTCACGACCACCCCGAAGAAGCCGAACTCGGCCCTGCGTAAGGTCGCGCGTGTGCGTCTGACCAGCGGGATCGAGGTCACCGCTTACATTCCGGGTGAGGGCCACAACCTGCAGGAGCACTCGATCGTGCTCGTGCGTGGTGGTCGTGTGAAGGACCTGCCGGGTGTTCGGTACAAGATCATCCGCGGCTCCCTCGACACGCAGGGCGTCAAGAACCGCAAGCAGGCTCGCAGCCGCTACGGCGCCAAGAAGGAGAAGTAAGAATGCCTCGTAAGGGCCCCGCCCCGAAGCGCCCGGTCATCATCGACCCGGTCTACGGTTCTCCTCTGGTGACCTCCCTCATCAACAAGGTGCTGCTGAACGGAAAGCGCTCCACCGCCGAGCGCATCGTTTACGGCGCCATGGAGGGTCTGCGCGAGAAGACCGGTAACGACCCGGTCATCACGCTCAAGCGCGCGCTCGAGAACATCAAGCCGACCCTTGAGGTCAAGTCCCGCCGTGTCGGTGGCGCGACCTACCAGGTCCCGGTCGAGGTCAAGCCCGGCCGCGCCGCCACCCTCTCGCTCCGCTGGCTCGTGGGCTACTCCCGCGCCCGCCGCGAGAAGACCATGACCGAGCGCCTCATGAACGAACTGCTCGACGCCTCTAACGGCCTCGGCGCTTCGGTCAAGAAGCGTGAGGACACGCACAAGATGGCCGAGTCCAACAAGGCCTTCGCGCACTACCGCTGGTAGTCGCAACCCACATCGAGACCGAGAGAAGATTGAGCCACTATGGCCACCACTTCGCTTGACCTGGCCAAGGTCCGCAATATCGGGATCATGGCCCACATCGACGCGGGCAAGACGACCACCACCGAGCGGATCCTGTTCTACACCGGTGTTTCGTACAAGATCGGTGAGGTCCACGACGGCGCTGCCACGATGGACTGGATGGAGCAGGAGCAGGAGCGCGGCATCACCATCACGTCTGCCGCGACGACCTGCCACTGGCCGCTGGAAAACGTCGACAACACCATCAACATCATCGACACCCCGGGCCACGTCGACTTCACGGTCGAGGTGGAGCGCTCGCTGCGCGTCCTGGACGGTGCGGTGACGGTGTTCGACGGCGTTGCCGGTGTCGAGCCCCAGTCCGAGACCGTCTGGCGTCAGGCGGACCGCTACGGCGTTCCGCGTATCTGCTTCGTCAACAAGCTCGACCGCACGGGTGCCGAGTTCCACCGCTGCGTCGACATGATCGTGGACCGCCTCGGCGCGACCCCGATCGTGATGCAGCTCCCGATCGGCACCGAGGCCGACTTCAAGGGCGTCGTCGACCTCGTGACGATGAAGGCCCTGGTCTGGTCGGCCGAGGCCGCCAAGGGCGAGATGTACGACACCGTCGACATCCCGGACACGCACATCGAGGCGGCAGACGAGTGGCGCGGCAAGCTGCTCGAGGCCGTTGCCGAGAACGATGAAGAGATCATGGAGCTGTACCTGGAGGGCCAGGAGCCCACCGTGGAGCAGCTCTACGCGGCGATCCGCCGGATCACCATCGCTTCGGGCAAGGCCGAGAACACCACCGTCACTCCGGTGTTCTGCGGTACCGCGTTCAAGAACAAGGGCGTGCAGCCCCTGCTCGACGCGGTCGTGCGCTACCTCCCCTCCCCGTTGGACGTCGAGGCCATTGAGGGCCACGCGGTCAACGACCCGGAAGAGGTCATCAAGCGCAGGCCGTCCGAGGAAGAGCCGCTGTCCGCTCTTGCGTTCAAGATTGCGAGCGACCCCCACCTGGGCAAGCTCACCTTCATCCGGGTGTACTCGGGCCGCCTTGAGGCCGGCTCGCAGGTGCAGAACTCGGTGAAGGGCAAGAAGGAGCGCATCGGCAAGATCTACCGGATGCACGCGAACAAGCGTGAGGAGATCGAGTCGGTGGGTGCCGGTGACATCGTCGCCGTCATGGGTCTGAAGCAGACCACCACGGGTGAGACCCTCTGTGACTCCACCAACCAGGTCATCCTGGAATCGATGGAGTTCCCGGCCCCGGTCATCCAGGTCGCCATTGAGCCCAAGTCCAAGGGCGACCAGGAGAAGCTGGGTGTCGCCATCCAGCGACTCGCCGAAGAGGACCCCTCGTTCCAGGTTCACACCGACGAGGAGACCGGCCAGACCATCATCGCGGGTATGGGCGAGCTGCACCTCGACGTGCTGGTCGACCGTATGAAGCGTGAGTTCCGGGTCGAGGCCAACGTCGGCAAGCCGCAGGTCGCCTACCGCGAGACCCTGCGCAAGCCGGTCGAGCGTCTCGACTACACGCACAAGAAGCAGACTGGTGGTTCCGGCCAGTTCGCGAAGGTGCAGATCGCGATCGCGCCGCTCGAGGGCGACGGGTACGAGTTCGAGAACAAGGTCACCGGTGGCCGTATCCCGCGGGAGTACATCCCGTCCGTGGACGCGGGCTGCCAGGAGGCCATGGAGTTCGGTGTTCTCGCCGGCTACCCGCTGACGGGCGTCAAGGTCACGCTTCTCGACGGTGCGTTCCACGAGGTCGACTCGTCGGAAATGGCCTTCAAGATCGCCGGTTCGATGGCCTTCAAGGAGGCCGCCCGCAAGGCCTCCCCGGCCCTGCTCGAGCCGATGATGAAGGTCGAGGTCACCACGCCCGAGGACTACATGGGCGACGTGATCGGCGACATCAACTCCCGCCGTGGTCAGATCCAGTCCATGGAGGAGCGCAGCGGCGCCAAGCTCGTCACGGGCCTGGTTCCCCTCTCGGAGATGTTCGGCTACGTCGGAGACCTCCGCAGCAAGACGTCGGGTCGCGCAAGCTACTCGATGCAGTTCGACTCCTACGCCGAGGTTCCCCGGAACGTCGCCGAGGAGATCATCGCGAAGGCCAAGGGCGAGTAGCTCCGTCTCCCGAGAGCCGGAACACGCTTTAGGCTTGACACCGTCTGATGGGGTAATCCCCGCAACCGCGAGGATTGCCCCGTCAGCCGGCACCCCAGCAAAGATCACCTGGCGCCGATGAGTAAGGCGTACAGAACCACTCCACAGGAGGACCCCAGTGGCGAAGGCGAAGTTCGAGCGGACTAAGCCGCACGTCAACATCGGCACCATCGGTCACATTGACCACGGTAAGACGACCCTCACGGCCGCCATTACCAAGGTGCTGCATGACGCGTACCCGGACCTGAACGAGGCCTCGGCCTTCGACCAGATCGACAAGGCTCCTGAGGAGCGCCAGCGCGGTATCACGATTTCGATCGCGCACGTCGAGTACCAGACGGAGAACCGTCACTACGCCCACGTCGACTGCCCCGGTCACGCGGACTACATCAAGAACATGATCACGGGTGCGGCGCAGATGGACGGCGCCATCCTCGTGGTCGCCGCCACCGACGGCCCGATGCCGCAGACCAAGGAGCACGTGCTCCTGGCCCGCCAGGTCGGCGTTCCGTACATCGTTGTCGCCCTGAACAAGGCCGACATGGTGGACGACGAGGAGATCCTGGAGCTCGTCGAGCTCGAGGTCCGTGAGCTCCTCTCCGAGTACGAGTTCCCCGGCGACGACGTTCCGGTCGTCAAGGTCTCGGCGCTCAAGGCGCTCGAGGGCGACAAGGAGTGGGGCGACTCCGTCCTCAAGCTCATGCACGCCGTCGACGAGTCGATCCCGCAGCCCGAGCGCGACGTCGACAAGCCGTTCCTGATGCCGATCGAGGACGTCTTCACGATCACCGGCCGTGGCACCGTTGTCACCGGTCGTATCGAGCGTGGTGTCCTCAAGGTCAACGAGACCGTCGACATCATCGGCATCAAGACCGAGAAGACCACCACCACGGTCACCGGTATCGAGATGTTCCGGAAGCTCCTCGACGAGGGCCAGGCCGGTGAGAACGTCGGTCTGCTCCTCCGTGGCATCAAGCGCGAGGACGTCGAGCGCGGCCAGGTCATCATCAAGCCGGGCTCGGTCACGCCGCACACCTCGTTCGAGGCCCAGGCGTACATCCTGTCGAAGGACGAGGGTGGCCGTCACACCCCGTTCTTCAACAACTACCGCCCGCAGTTCTACTTCCGTACCACGGACGTGACCGGCGTCGTGACCCTCCCCGAGGGCACCGAGATGGTCATGCCGGGCGACAACACTGAGATGACCGTTGAGCTCATCCAGCCCGTCGCGATGGAAGAGGGCCTGAAGTTCGCCATCCGTGAGGGTGGCCGGACCGTCGGCGCCGGCCAGGTCACCAAGATCACGAAGTAATTTCGCTGATCCGGTCGATCCGGTCGTAGCTCCCCGGAGCTCACAAGGAGCCCCGCTCACCATCAGGTGGGCGGGGCTCCTTGACAGTTGGGCCCCGATTGGCCTTACGCGTCCCAGGTGTGGCACACTGTCCAGGTTGCTCGGTTGAGTGCCGATGCTGCGCGCCTCCCGCCGGGAGGACCGGAAGCGAGTCCCAGGTATTCGTCGTCCCTTCTCAGGGCCGGAAATACGGGAATCTTCCGGGAAGCGTCAGCGGGGTGCCTCGGCCAGGCACCCGGTGGGTGTTCTTCCCCTGCCTTCTCCTTCTTGAAGGATCCCCTTTACGGGGATTTACGAGAAGGGGTGCGACACGCCCGACCGCGTGGGTCGGAGAAGAACAGCGCTTCCGCTGAGGCGCAGCGCACCGGGTCCCAGAGCGTTACGAGAGACAGGACTACGAAGTAGCCATGGCGGGACAGAAGATCCGCATCCGGCTCAAGGCCTACGACCACGAGGTCATCGACTCTTCGGCGAAGAAGATCGTCGAGACGGTGACCCGTACTGGTGCGTCGGTCGCGGGCCCGGTGCCGCTGCCCACTGAAAAGAACGTGTACTGCGTCATCAAGTCGCCGCACAAGTACAAGGACTCGCGCGAGCACTTCGAGATGCGCACGCACAAGCGCCTGATCGACATCCTCGACCCGACGCCCAAGACCGTTGACTCGCTGATGCGCCTGGACCTTCCGGCCGGCGTTGACATCGAGATCAAGCTCTGAGAGGCGCGGAAGAGATGGCTAAGCAGATCAAGGGCATCCTGGGCGAGAAGCTCGGCATGACCCAGGTCTGGGACGAGAACAACCGTGTCGTCCCGGTCACTGTGGTCAAGGCCGGCCCCTGCGTCGTTACCCAGGTGCGCACCAATGACCAGGACGGTTACGACTCCGTCCAGATCGCCTTCGGCGAGATCGACCCGCGCAAGGTGAACAAGCCCCTCAAGGGCCACTTCGCGAAGGCCGACGTCACCCCCCGTCGTCACCTCGTCGAGGTCCGTACCACCGACGCCGGTGAGTACACCCTCGGCCAGGAGCTGACCGCTGAGACCTTCGAGTCCGGCGTCAAGGTGGATGTGACCGGCAAGAGCAAGGGCAAGGGCTTCGCCGGTGTCATGAAGCGTCACGGCTTCCATGGCGGCAAGGCCTCCCACGGTGCCCACCGTGTGCACCGTAAGCCTGGCTCCATCGGTGGCTGTGCCACCCCGGGCCGCGTGTTCAAGGGCATGCGGATGGCCGGCCGTATGGGCAATGAGCGGGTCACCACCCAGAACCTGACCGTCCACGCCGTTGACGCGGAGAAGGGTCTGCTGCTCATCAAGGGCGCAGTTCCTGGTCCGAACGGCGGCCTCGTCCTGGTCCGTACCGCGGCCAAGGGGGCCTGAGGTAACCGATGAGCACCATTGACATCCTTTCGCCGGCAGGCGACAAGGCCGGTACCGTCGAGCTCCCCACGGAGATCTTCGACGCGAAGGTCAGCGTTCCGCTGATCCACCAGGTCGTTGTCGCACAGCTGGCCGCGGCCCGTCAGGGCACGCACAAGACCAAGACTCGCGGCGAGGTCCGCGGCGGTGGCAAGAAGCCGTACCGCCAGAAGGGCACCGGCCGCGCGCGCCAGGGTTCGACCCGTGCGCCGCAGTTCGCCGGCGGTGGCATCGTCCACGGCCCCGTGCCGCGTGACTACAGCCAGCGGACCCCGAAGAAGATGAAGGTTGCCGCCCTGCGCGGTGCCCTCACCGACCGGGCCCGCAACAGCCGTATCCACGTCGTTTCCGGCGTGGTCGAGGGCGACATCTCCACCAAGGCCGCCAAGACTCTCCTCGGCAAGGTCAGCGAGCGCAAGAACGTGCTCCTGGTCGCCGAGCGCAGCGACGAGGCCGCGTGGCTGTCCGCCCGCAACCTGCCCCAGGTTCACATCCTGGAGCCGGGCCAGCTGAACACGTACGACGTGCTCGTCTCCGACGACGTGGTCTTCACCAAGGCCGCCTTCGAGTCCTTCGTGTCTGGCCCCAAGGCCGCTGAGACCGAAGGGAGCGACGCCTGATGACTGAGGCCGTCGTCACCAGCAAGACCTTCTCGGACCCGCGCGACGTGCTCGTCAAGCCGGTTGTCTCGGAGAAGAGCTACGCCCTGCTGGACGAGAACAAGTACACGTTCATCGTCGCGCCGGGCTCGAACAAGACCCAGATCAAGCAGGCCGTCGAGGCGGTCTTCTCGGTCAAGGTCACCGGGGTCAACACGATCAACCGGCAGGGCAAGCGCAAGCGCACCCGCACCGGTTACGGCAAGCGCGCCAACACCAAGCGCGCCATCGTGACCCTCGCCGAGGGCGACCGTATCGACATCTTCGGCGGCCCGGTCTCCTAACGGAGTCCGAGTCGTCCGGAATCGGACGAGGACTGAGAAATGGGTATCCGCAAGTACAAGCCGACGACCCCGGGCCGTCGTGGCTCCAGCGTCGCCGACTTTGTCGAGGTCACGCGGTCCACGCCGGAGAAGTCGCTGGTCCGCCCGCTGCACAGCAAGGGCGGCCGTAACAACGCCGGTCGTGTGACCGTTCGCCACCAGGGTGGTGGCCACAAGCGCGCCTACCGCGTGATCGACTTCCGTCGTCACGACAAGGACGGCGTGCCGGCCAAGGTCGCGCACATCGAGTACGACCCGAACCGCACCGCGCGCATCGCGCTGCTGCACTACGCAGACGGCGAGAAGCGCTACATCATCGCGCCCCGTGGCCTGGCCCAGGGTGCTCGGATTGAGAACGGCCCTGGCGCCGACATCAAGCCGGGCAACAACCTGCCGCTGCGTCACATCCCCGTGGGTACGACGATCCACGCGATCGAGCTGCGTCCGGGCGGCGGTGCGAAGTTCGCCCGTTCGGCCGGTGCCTCCGTGCAGCTGCTGGCGAAGGAGGGCCGCATGGCTCACCTTCGTATGCCGTCCGGTGAGATCCGCCTGGTCGACGTCCGCTGCCGCGCCACTGTTGGTGAGGTCGGCAACGCCGAGCAGTCGAACATCAACTGGGGTAAGGCCGGCCGTATGCGCTGGAAGGGCGTCCGCCCGACCGTGCGTGGTGTCGTGATGAACCCCGTCGACCACCCGCACGGTGGTGGTGAGGGCAAGACCTCCGGTGGTCGCCACCCGGTCTCGCCGTGGGGTCAGAAGGAGGGTCGTACTCGTTCGCCGAAGAAGGCGAGCAACAAGTACATCGTCCGCCGCCGCAAGACGAACAAGAAGCGCTAGGAGCGGGTTTAGATGCCGCGCAGTCTCAAGAAGGGGCCCTTCGTCGACGACCACCTTTCCAAGAAGGTGGATGTTCAGAACGATGCCGGCACCAAGAACGTCATCAAGACCTGGTCCCGCCGCTCCATGATCGTCCCGGCCATGCTCGGCCACACGATCGCGGTGCACGACGGCCGCAAGCACGTCCCGGTGTTCGTCACCGAGTCGATGGTCGGCCACAAGCTCGGCGAGTTTGCGCCGACCCGCACCTTCCGCGGCCACGAGAAGGACGACCGCAAGTCGCGTCGTCGCTGATCGACCGGAGTGCGAAGACTATGACTGACACCGAAGGGACAACCATGGAAGCCAGGGCCCAGGCGCGGTACATCCGCGTCACGCCCATGAAGGCCCGCCGCGTGGTGGACCTTATCCGTGGCATGGATGCCACGGAGGCTCAGGCGGTCCTGCGTTTCGCCCCGCAGGCCGCGAGCGTGCCGGTTGGCAAGGTGCTGGACAGCGCCATTGCCAACGCTGCACACAACTACGACCACACCGACGCCGGCAGCCTCGTCATCTCCGAGGCCTATGTCGACGAGGGCCCGACCCTGAAGCGGTTCCGTCCGCGTGCTCAGGGCCGTGCCTACCGGATCCGCAAGCGGACCAGCCACATCACCGTGGTCGTCAGCAGCAAGGAAGGAACCCGGTAATGGGCCAGAAGGTAAACCCGCACGGGTTCCGCCTCGGCGTGACGACGGACTTCAAGTCCCGCTGGTACGCCGACAAGCTGTACAAGGACTACGTCAAGGAAGACGTCGCCATTCGTCGCATGATGACGAAGGGCATGGAGCGCGCCGGTATCTCCAAGGTGGAGATCGAGCGCACCCGTGAGCGCGTCCGCGTTGACATCCACACCGCTCGTCCGGGCATCGTCATCGGCCGCCGTGGCGCCGAGGCCGACCGCATCCGCGGCGAACTGGAGAAACTGACCGGCAAGCAGGTCCAGCTGAACATCCTTGAGGTCAAGAACCCCGAGGTGGACGCTCAGCTGGTGGCCCAGGCCGTCGCCGAGCAGCTGTCCTCCCGCGTGTCCTTCCGTCGCGCCATGCGTAAGAGCATGCAGTCGACGATGAAGGCCGGCGCCAAGGGCATCAAGATCCAGTGCGGTGGCCGTCTCGGCGGCGCCGAGATGTCCCGCTCGGAGTTCTACCGCGAGGGCCGTGTGCCCCTGCACACGCTCCGTGCGAACGTCGACTACGGCTTCTTCGAGGCCAAGACCACCTTCGGCCGCATCGGCGTGAAGGTCTGGATCTACAAGGGCGACGTCAAGAACATCGCCGAGGTGCGTGCCGAGAACGCTGCCGCCCGTGCGGGTAACCGCCCGGCCCGCGGTGGCGGCAACGACCGCCCGCGCCGCGGTGGCGAGCGTGGCGGCCGCGGTGGCCGCAAGCCGCAGCAGCAGACCGCCGCTGCCGAGGCCCCCAAGGCCGAGGCCGCTGCCGCTGCTCCGGCGGAGACCCCCGGAACGGAGGCCTGACCGACATGCTGATCCCTCGCAGGGTCAAGCACCGCAAGCAGCACCACCCGAAGCGCAGTGGTATGGCCAAGGGTGGCACCGAGCTGGCCTTCGGTGAGTACGGAATCCAGGCCGTGACCCCGGCCTACGTGACGAACCGGCAGATCGAGTCCGCTCGTATCGCCATGACCCGTCACATCAAGCGTGGCGGCAAGGTGTGGATCAACATCTACCCCGACCGTCCGCTGACGAAGAAGCCGGCCGAAACCCGCATGGGTTCCGGTAAGGGTTCTCCGGAGTGGTGGGTCGCGAACGTCAAGCCCGGTCGGGTGATGTTCGAGCTGTCCTTCCCGAACGAAAAGGTTGCCAAGGAGGCGCTGACCCGCGCCGCCCACAAGCTTCCGATGAAGTGCCGCATCGTGCGGCGCGAGGCAGGTGAGTCGTGATGGCGGCCGGTATCAAGGCGACCGAGCTGCGCGAGCTGAATGACGAGGACCTCGTCGGCAAGCTTCGTGAGGCCAAGGAGGAGCTGTTCAACCTCCGCTTCCAGGCGGCGACCGGACAGCTTGAGAACCACGGTCGGCTCAAGTCCGTCCGTAAGGACATCGCCCGGATCTACACCCTGATGCGTGAGCGCGAGCTGGGCATCGAGACGGTGGAGAGCGCCTGATGAGCGAGAAGAATGTGACTGAGACGAACGAGCGCGGTTTCCGCAAGACCCGTGAGGGTCTCGTCGTCAGCGACAAGATGGACAAGACCGTCGTCGTCGCTGTCGAGGACCGCGTCAAGCACGCGCTGTACGGCAAGGTCATCCGCCGTACCAACAAGCTCAAGGCGCACGACGAGCAGAACGCTGCCGGTGTCGGCGACCGCGTCCTCCTGATGGAGACCCGGCCGCTGTCCGCCACCAAGCGCTGGCGCATCGTCGAGATCCTCGAGAAGGCCAAGTAATCCCTCCTAGGGGGACCCCCTAGGAACAGTTCCGCCAGGCTCGGCAGGGGCTCCGTCTCATACGAGGCGGCCCCTGCCGGGAACCGGCAGACAAACAGGAGATAGACGTGATCCAGCAGGAGTCGCGACTGCGTGTCGCCGACAACACTGGTGCGAAGGAAATCCTTTGCATTCGTGTTCTCGGTGGTTCCGGTCGCCGCTACGCGGGCATCGGTGACGTCATCGTCGCCACCGTGAAGGACGCGATCCCCGGTGGCAACGTGAAGAAGGGTGACGTCATCAAGGCGGTCATCGTTCGCACCGTCAAGGAGCGCCGCCGTCCGGACGGCTCGTACATCCGCTTCGACGAGAACGCGGCCGTCATCCTCAAGAACGATGGCGACCCCCGCGGCACCCGCATCTTCGGCCCCGTGGGCCGGGAGCTGCGCGAGAAGAAGTTCATGAAGATCATCTCGCTCGCGCCGGAGGTGCTGTAACCGATGAAGATCAAGAAGGGCGACCTGGTCCAGGTCATCACCGGTAAGGACAAGGGCAAGCAGGGCAAGGTCATCCAGGCCTTCCCCCGCGAGGACCGTGTCCTGGTCGAGGGTGTCAACCGGGTCAAGAAGCACACCAAGGCCGGCCAGACCGCTCGTGGTTCGAAGACCGGCGGCATCGTGACGACCGAGGCCCCTGTCCACGTCAGCAATGTTCAGCTGGTTGTGGAGAAGGACGGCAACAAGGTCGTTACCCGCGTCGGATACCGCTTCGACGACGAGGGCAACAAGATCCGCGTTGCCAAGCGGACCGGTGAGGACATCTGATGACTGCCACCACCAACGCACCGCGTCTGAAGACGCGCTACCGCGAAGAGATCGCCGGGAAGCTGAAGGACGAGTTCTCCTACGAGAACGTCATGCAGATCCCCGGTCTGACCAAGATCGTGGTCAACATGGGTGTGGGCGACGCCGCCCGCGACTCCAAGCTGATCGAGGGCGCCATCCGCGACCTCACCACGATCACCGGCCAGAAGCCGGCCGTCACCAAGGCCCGTAAGTCCATCGCGCAGTTCAAGCTGCGTGAGGGCCAGCCGATCGGTGCCCACGTCACCCTCCGCGGTGACCGCATGTGGGAGTTCCTGGACCGCCTGCTGTCGCTCGCGCTGCCGCGCATCCGCGACTTCCGTGGTCTGTCCCCGAAGCAGTTCGACGGTCGGGGCAACTACACCTTCGGTCTCACCGAGCAGGTCATGTTCCACGAGATCGACCAGGACAAGATCGACCGTACCCGGGGTATGGACATCACCGTGGTCACCACGGCGACCAACGACGATGAGGGCCGCGCTCTCCT
This sequence comes from Streptomyces sp. NPDC048637, assembly GCF_040650675.1. Taxonomy (NCBI): domain Bacteria; kingdom Bacillati; phylum Actinomycetota; class Actinomycetes; order Kitasatosporales; family Streptomycetaceae; genus Streptomyces; species Streptomyces sp. NPDC048637. The sequence goes on along the minus strand of NZ_JBEZHQ010000011.1, from coordinate 37,154 downwards.
TCGTCACCTCGGCTTCCCGTTCAAGGAGGCGTGAGCGAGATGGCGAAGAAGGCTCTGATTGCCAAGGCTGCTCGCAAGCCGAAGTTCGGTGTGCGCGCGTACACCCGCTGCCAGCGCTGCGGCCGTCCGCACTCCGTTTACCGTAAGTTCGGCCTGTGCCGCGTGTGCCTTCGTGAGATGGCTCACCGTGGCGAGCTGCCGGGCGTGACCAAGAGCTCCTGGTAATCCCTTAGTTGGGATGACCGGGGCTCTCGGTAAGCAATCGGCCGGCGGGCGCTCCCACCCCTTTTCCCGTAGGGTAGAAGGGTTTGGGCGCCCCGCCGCCCGAGACCGACCGCGGGCCGAGCCCGCATAAAGTCGCTTACTACGCCGTAGGTCCCCGCGCCGCACCCGTCCCGACTCTGATCGGGGAGAGGGATGGCGCACATAGGAAACCCCGGCGAGAGAGGCCGAAGGCCAATTCATGACCATGACTGATCCCATCGCAGACATGCTGACCCGTCTGCGGAACGCGAACTCGGCATACCACGACACCGTCGTGATGCCGCACAGCAAGATCAAGTCGCACATCGCGGAGATCCTCCAGCAGGAGGGTTACATCACCGGCTGGCGTGTCGAGGACGCAGAGGTTGGCAAGAACCTCGTCCTCGAGCTGAAGTTCGGCCCGAACCGCGAGCGCTCGATCGCCGGCATCAAGCGGATTTCGAAGCCGGGCCTGCGGGTCTACGCAAAGTCCACCAACCTGCCGAAGGTCCTCGGCGGCCTGGGCGTGGCGATCATCTCCACGTCCCACGGTCTCCTGACCGGTCAGCAGGCCAGCAAGAAGGGCGTGGGTGGGGAAGTCCTCGCCTACGTCTGGTAACCAGGGAACGGAGGAATAGCTAATGTCGCGTATTGGCAAGCTGCCCATCCAGGTTCCCGCTGGTGTGGACGTCACCATCGATGGCCGTACGGTCGCGGTGAAGGGCCCCAAGGGTTCCCTCTCGCACACCGTCGCGGCGCCCATCGAGGTCGCCAAGGGTGAGGACGGCGTGATCAACGTCTCCCGCCCGAACGACGAGCGTCAGAACAAGGCCCTGCACGGCCTGTCCCGCACGCTGGTGGCGAACATGATCACCGGCGTGACCCAGGGCTACAGCAAGGCGCTCGAGATCAGCGGTGTCGGCTACCGCGTCCAGGCGAAGGGCTCCAACCTGGAGTTCTCGCTGGGCTACAGCCACCCCATCGTCGTCGAGGCGCCCGAGGGCATCTCCTTCAAGGTCGAGTCCCCGACCAAGCTCAGCGTCGAGGGCATCGACAAGCAGAAGGTCGGCGAGGTGGCGGCGAACATCCGCAAGCTGCGCAAGCCTGACCCGTACAAGGCCAAGGGCGTCAAGTACGCCGGCGAGGTCATCCGCCGCAAGGTCGGAAAGGCTGGTAAGTAAGCCATGGCATACGGTGTGAAGATCGCTAAGGGTGACGCCTACAAGCGCGCCGCCGCTAAGCGTCGCCACATCCGCATCCGTAAGCGGATTTCGGGTACACCGGAGCGTCCGCGTCTGGTGGTGACGCGGACCAACCGTGGCATCACCGCGCAGGTCATCGACGACATCGCGGGCCACACGCTGGCCTCCGCGTCGAGCCTGGACGCTTCGATTCGTGGTGGCGAGGGCGACAAGAGCGCTCAGGCCAAGCAGGTCGGCTCCCTGGTCGCTGAGCGTGCCAAGGCCGCCGGTGTCGAGGCCGTCGTGTTCGACCGTGGTGGCAAGCAGTACGCCGGGCGGATTGCCGCTCTGGCCGACGCCGCCCGCGAAGCCGGGCTGAAGTTCTAAGCCCCGGTTCCGGAGCTAGCGGACGTAACAGAGAGAGGTAAATCCAATGGCTGGACCCCAGCGCCGCGGGAGCGGTGCCGGTGGCGGCGAGCGGCGGGACCGGAAGGGTCGCGACGGTGGCGCTGCCGCCGAGAAGACCGCATACGTTGAGCGCGTTGTCGCGATCAACCGTGTCGCCAAGGTTGTCAAGGGTGGCCGTCGCTTCAGCTTCACCGCGCTGGTCGTGGTGGGCGACGGTGACGGCACCGTAGGTGTCGGTTACGGCAAGGCCAAGGAAGTTCCGGCTGCCATCGCCAAGGGCGTGGAAGAGGCCAAGAAGAACTTCTTCAAGGTCCCCCGTATCCAGGGCACCATCCCTCACCCCATCCAGGGCGAGAAGGCTGCGGGCGTTGTCCTGCTCAAGCCGGCTTCCCCCGGTACCGGTGTGATCGCCGGTGGCCCCGTGCGTGCCGTTCTGGAGTGCGCGGGCATCCACGACGTGCTGAGCAAGTCGCTCGGTTCGTCGAACCCGATCAACATCGTGCACGCCACGGTGACCGCGCTTCAGGGCCTGCAGCGCCCCGAGGAGATCGCGGCCCGTCGTGGCCTGCCGCTGGAGGACGTTGCTCCCGCCGCTCTGCTGCGGGCGCGTGCCGGGGTGACCGCGTAATGGCGCACCTCAAGATCACGCAGACGAAGTCCTTCATCGGTAGCAAGCAGAACCACCGCGACACCCTTCGTTCGCTGGGCCTCAAGCGGCTCAACGACGTGGTTGTCAAGGAGGACCGTCCCGAGTTCCGCGGCATGGTGCACACCGTCCGCCACCTCGTGACGGTTGAGGAGGTCGACTGACATGGCGGAGAACAACCCGCTGAAGGTCCACAACCTCCGGCCCGCCCCGGGCGCCAAGACCGCCAAGACCCGTGTCGGTCGTGGTGAGGCGTCCAAGGGTAAGACCGCTGGTCGTGGTACCAAGGGCACGAAGGCCCGTTACCAGGTTCCGGAGCGCTTCGAGGGCGGGCAGATGCCCCTCCACATGCGCCTCCCGAAGCTGAAGGGCTTCAAGAACCCCGCCCACAAGCAGTTCCAGGTCGTGAACCTGGCCAAGCTGGCCGAGCTCTACCCGCAGGGTGGCGAGGTCACGGTGGCCGATCTGGTCGCCAAGGGCGCGGTGCGCAAGAACGAGCTCGTCAAGGTCCTGGGCCAGGGCGAGGTCTCCGTGGCGCTGCAGGTTTCGGTTGACGCCGTTTCCGGCTCCGCCAAGGAGAAGATCGCCGCTGCCGGCGGCACCGTCACCGAGCTCATCTGAGTTCGCTGGTTCAACTGACCGGGGATGCCCATCGATTGGGGCATCCCCGGTTGGTCGTTCCAAGGGGGTACGGTCGCCGGTAAGGTGGCGTGCAGTGTTGTTTTGTCCGGGACCAGACCTCGGACGTTCGCCGCACGGGCCGTGCCTGTGCGGTTTTGGCCGCTAACTATTCGTCGATCCTCAAGACCGTCACCTCTCGCACAGGCGGGAGGCGCAGGAGGCACCGTGCTCACCGCGTTCGCCCGAGCGTTCAAGACGCCCGACCTGCGCAAAAAGCTGCTGTTCACATTGGGCATCATCGTGCTCTACCGGATCGGCGCGCATGTCCCGGTCCCCGGGGTGAATTACGCGAACGTCGAGACCTGTATGAAGCAGGCCGGCGGTAACAGCGGGTTGTTCGCCCTGGTGAACATGTTCAGCGGTGGTGCGCTGCTGCAGATCACGATCTTCGCGCTGGGGATCATGCCGTACATCACGGCGAGCATCATCCTCCAGCTGCTGACCGTGGTGATTCCGCGACTGGAGGCCCTCAAGAAAGAGGGGCAGTCCGGTCAGGCGAAAATTACCCAGTACACGCGCTATCTGACCGTGGCGCTCGCCATCCTGCAGGGCACCGGCCTGGTGGCCACCGCCCGCAGTGGTGCGCTTTTCCAGAGCTGCCCGGTCGCCAGCGAGATCGTGCCCAGCGATTCGATCTTCACCACCATCACGATGGTCATCACGATGACCGCCGGCACCGCCCTGATCATGTGGCTCGGTGAGATGGTGACCGACCGCGGTATCGGCAACGGCATGTCGATCCTGATGTTCATCTCGATCGCCGCCGGCTTCCCGGGCGCGCTGTGGCAGATCAAGCTCCAGGGCAAGCTGGCCGACGGCTGGATCGAGTTCCTGGCCGTCATCGCGGTGGGCCTCGCGATGGTCGCCCTGGTGGTCTTCGTCGAGCAGGCGCAGCGGCGGATCCCGGTGCAGTACGCGAAGCGGATGATCGGCCGCCGGTCCTACGGCGGAACGTCCACTTACATCCCGCTCAAGGTGAATCAGGCAGGTGTGATTCCTGTCATCTTCGCGTCATCGCTGCTCTACATTCCAGCCCTCATCGCACAGTTCAGCGGGTCGAAGGCGGCATGGGCGACGTGGATCGCCACCAACTTCACCAAGGGAAATCACCCGGTTTACATCGTTACGTACTTCCTGTTGATCGTGTTCTTCGCCTTCTTCTACGTGGCCATCAGCTTCAACCCCGAAGAAGTTGCCGACAACATGAAGAAGTATGGTGGCTTCATCCCGGGTATCCGGGCTGGTCGCCCGACGGCCGAGTACCTCAGCTACGTGCTCAACCGGATCACGTGGCCGGGCTCGCTGTACCTGGGGCTGATCGCGCTCGTACCAACAGTGGCGTTGGTGCTCTTCAACGCGAACCAGAACTTCCCGTTCGGCGGGACAAGCATCCTGATCATCGTGGGTGTGGGCCTGGAGACCGTGAAGCAGATCGAGAGCCAGCTTCAGCAGCGCAACTACGAAGGGTTCCTCCGCTGATGCGAATCGTCCTCGTCGGACCCCCGGGGGCCGGCAAGGGTACGCAGGCTGCGTACCTTGCCAAGAACCTCGCGATCCCGCACATCTCCACGGGGGACCTGTTCCGCGCCAACATCAGCCAGGGGACGCCCCTCGGCCGCGAGGCGAAGTCATACATGGACGCCGGCAATCTGGTGCCCGACTCGGTCACCATCGCGATGGCCGAGGACCGTATGGAGCAGCCCGACGCAGCCAACGGCTTCCTCCTGGACGGCTTCCCCCGCAACCTGGGCCAGGCCAAGGCGCTGGACGAGTACCTCAAGGACAAGAACCTCAAGCTGGACGCCGTCCTGGACCTGGAGGTCCCCGAGGACGAGGTCGTCAAGCGGATCGCCGGCCGGCGGATCTGCCGCAACGACAGCAGCCACGTCTTCCACGCCGAGTACAACAAGCCGGAGACCGCGGGCGTCTGTGACGTCTGCGGCGGCGAGCTGTACCAGCGGGACGACGACCGTGAGGAGACCGTCCGCAAGCGCCTGGAGGTCTACCACACGGAGACCGAGCCGATCATCGACTACTACAAGGCGCAGGACCTGGTGGTCACGCTCCTGGCGATGGGCAAGGTCGACGAGGTCACCAAGCGCGCGATGGCGGCCCTGCCGTCCCGGGACGCGTAGCAGCAAACGGCTTGCCTACGGCCGCGGTGCCCGTAACGGGTACCGCGGCCGTATCGTGTACGGGGCGGTTGTGACGACCGCCGGAGCAGCGTTGTAGTCGGTTCAGGAAGGCGCCAGCCGTCATGGTGGAGATCAAGACCCCCGAGCAGATCGCGAAGATGCGCGAGGCGGGGCTGGTGGTCGCCGCCATTCACGCGGCCACCCGGAAGGTCGCGGTGCCGGGCGCCACGACCAAGGACCTGGACGACGCGGCACGCAAGGTGCTCGCCGAACACGGTGCGAAGTCGAACTTCCTCGGATACGGCGGCTTCCCCGCGACGATCTGCACCTCGGTCAACGATGTCGTGGTCCACGGCATCCCCGGCACCGACACGGTGCTGCAGAACGGCGACATCATCTCCATCGACTGCGGCGCGATCATCGACGGCTGGCACGGCGACGCGGCGTACACCGCCTTCGTCGGTTCCGGTCACTCGGCGGAGCTGGTCGAGCTGAGCCGGGTCACCGAGGAGTCGATGTGGGCGGGCATCGCGGCGGTCGCCAAGGGCAACCGCCTGGTGGACATCTCCAAGGCGATCGAGGGCTACATCCGTCGCCAGCCCCGGCCGGCCGGCGGTAAGTACGGCATCGTCGAGGACTACGGCGGCCATGGCATCGGCTCGCAGATGCACATGGACCCGCATCTGCTGAACTACGTCGACCGCAAGCGCGGCCGCGGCCCGAAGCTGGTGCCCGGCTTCTGCATCGCGATCGAGCCGATGGTGAACCTCGGTACGGCCAAGACCCACGTCCTCGACGACGACTGGACGGTCAAGTCGAACGACGGCAGTTGGTCCTCGCACTGGGAGCACTCGGTCGCGCTGACCGAGGACGGCCCGCTGGTGCTGACCGCGCCGGACGGCGGGAAGGCCAAGCTCGCCGAGTTGGGTATCACGGCGGCCCCCGACCCCCTGGTGTGAGCCGGGCCCCCTTGTATGCGCCGGGTCGTCCTGGCGTAAGGATCACGCCCGATGGGCAATAATCCTGGATTCGTCTTTTCCTGGACGCTGGCGTAGACTGACGCGTCGGCTCTCGTGCATCCGTATGCCCTCTTGGTTGAGGGTGTGGTGCGGGATAGTCGATCAAGGTAGCCGATTCGAAGGGCGAAGCGTGGCCAAGAAGCAAGGTGCCATCGAGATCGAGGGCACCGTGATCGAGTCCCTCCCGAACGCCATGTTCAAGGTGGAGCTCCAGAACGGTCACAAGGTCCTCGCGCACATCAGCGGCAAGATGCGGATGCACTACATCCGCATTCTCCCGGATGACCGGGTCGTGGTGGAGCTTTCTCCGTACGACCTGACGCGTGGCCGGATCGTCTACCGCTACAAGTAGATCTTGTCGCCGCCCCGCTCCCGTGGGGTGACGGCACTGACCCGGAGAACCTCACATCCCATGAAGGTCAAGCCGAGCGTCAAGAAGATCTGCGACAAGTGCAAGGTGATCCGCCGCCACGGCCGGGTCATGGTCATCTGCGACAACCTGCGCCACAAGCAGCGCCAGGGCTGACGCACGCCGACCACCTGCATTTCGCAGTTTTCGCGCGACGCAAGCACATACGTACATACGCAGTCACCCGACCCCCGCATCACTCGCGTGGGGACGACACCCCCGGCTCGGAGGCCGGGGACCCGGCTCGTAATTCTTCAGAGTCTTACGGGAACGGTGCTGCGGAAGACCTCCGAATAGCCATCAGGAGCCACATCAATGGCACGCCTCGCAGGCGTTGATCTCCCGCGCGAAAAGCGTGTGGAGGTCGCCCTCACCTACGTCTTCGGTATCGGGCGGACGCTGTCGCAGCAGACCCTCGCCGCCACCGGCGTGGACCCGAACACCCGTGTTCGCGATCTTGCCGAGGAAGACCTCATCAAGATCCGCGAGTTCGTGGACAACAACCTCAAGACCGAGGGTGACCTCCGTCGCGAGATTCAGGCCGACATCCGCCGCAAGGTCGAGATCGGCTGCTACCAGGGTCTGCGTCACCGTCGCGGTCTGCCGGTGCACGGTCAGCGCACCAGCACGAACGCCCGTACCCGCAAGGGTCCGCGTCGCGCGATCGCCGGCAAGAAGAAGCCGGGCAAGAAGTAGTCCTCAGCAGGACGCACTGTGTGCCCTGGGGGACGTCCCCCAGGCCCCTGCAAGCGGTCTTCGCTGTAGGACCGACCACCTCCACGGGAGTAATGAATGCCTCCGAAGGGCCGTACGGCCGGCGCCAAGAAGGTGCGCCGCAAGGAGAAGAAGAACGTCGCCCACGGGCACGCTCACATCAAGAGCACGTTCAACAACACGATCGTCTCGATCACGGACCCCACGGGCAACGTGATCTCTTGGGCCTCTGCCGGCCACGTCGGCTTCAAGGGCTCGCGCAAGTCCACCCCCTTCGCCGCGCAGATGGCCGCCGAGTCGGCCGCCCGCCGCGCGCAGGAGCACGGCATGCGCAAGGTCGACGTCTTCGTCAAGGGTCCCGGCTCCGGCCGTGAGACCGCGATCCGCTCCCTCCAGGCCACCGGCCTTGAGGTGGGTTCGATCCAGGACGTCACCCCCACTCCGCACAACGGATGCCGCCCGCCCAAGCGTCGCCGCGTCTGACCAGCTGAAGTAGGAGACAAAACAATATGGCGCGTTACACCGGGGCCGACTGCAAGCGTTGCCGTCGGGAGAAGCAGAAGCTGTTCCTCAAGGGCAGCAAGTGTGAGAGCGCAAAGTGCCCGATCGAGATTCGTCCTTACCCCCCGGGTGAGCACGGACGCGGGCGCACCAAGGACAGCGAGTACCTGCTCCAGCTTCGTGAGAAGCAGAAGTGCAGCCGTATCTACGGTGTCCTTGAGAAGCAGTTCGTGAACTACTACAAGGAAGCGAACCAGAAGACCGGCAAGACCGGTGAGAACCTTCTGCGCATCCTTGAGACCCGCCTCGACAACGTGGTTTACCGGGCCGGCTTTGCCAAGTCCCGCGACCACGCCCGTCAGCTGGTCCGTCACGGACACATCACGGTGAACGGGCGCAAGACCGACATTCCGTCGGCCCGCGTGTCCGTGAACGACATCGTCGAGGTCCGCGAGGGCTCTCGGAACCTGACCCCCTTCGAGGTGGCCAAGGCCGAGGCCGGCGAGAAGACGGTTCCGGCCTGGCTGGAAGCGATTCCGTCGAACCTGCGGATTCTCGTGCACAGCATGCCCGAGCGCCAGGTGATCGACACCCAGGTGCAGGAGCAGCTGATCGTTGAGCTCTACTCCAAGTAAGAGCTGACCGGTGGGGGCGGTACGGAGCCGATGGCGCCGTGCCGCCCGTACCCTTGTCAGTACAGCGGGCGTCAAATAGCGGGCGTCCACGACTGAAGGATCGAACACCATGCTGATTGCTCAGCGTCCCTCGTTGACCGAAGAGGTCGTCGACGAATACCGCTCCCGGTTCGTGATCGAGCCGCTGGAGCCGGGCTTCGGCTACACCCTCGGCAACTCCCTGCGTCGTACCCTCCTGTCCTCGATCCCGGGTGCGGCGGTCACGTCCATCCGCATCGACGGTGTCCTGCACGAGTTCACCACCGTGCCGGGCGTCAAGGAGGACGTCACCGACCTCATCCTCAACATCAAGCAGCTGGTCGTCTCCTCGGAGCACGACGAGCCGGTCGTGATGTACCTGCGCAAGCAGGGCCCCGGCCTGGTCACCGCTGCTGACATCGCGCCCCCGGCCGGTGTCGAGGTGCACAACCCGGACCTGGTCCTCGCCACCCTCAACGGCAAGGGCAAGCTGGAGATGGAGCTGACCGTCGAGCGCGGTCGCGGCTACGTCTCCGCCGTCCAGAACAAGCAGGTGGGCCAGGAGATCGGCCGTATCCCGGTCGACTCCATCTACTCGCCGGTGCTCAAGGTCACCTACAAGGTCGAGGCGACCCGTGTCGAGCAGCGCACCGACTTCGACAAGCTGATCGTCGACGTCGAGACCAAGCAGGCCATGCGGCCGCGTGACGCCATGGCGTCCGCCGGTAAGACCCTGGTCGAGCTGTTCGGTCTGGCGCGCGAGCTCAACATCGACGCCGAGGGCATCGACATGGGCCCGTCCCCGACGGACGCCGCCCTGGCCGCTGACCTGGCGCTGCCGATCGAGGAGCTGGAGCTCACGGTCCGCTCGTACAACTGCCTCAAGCGTGAGGGCATCCACTCCGTGGGTGAGCTCGTGGCGCGCTCCGAGGCCGACCTGCTCGACATCCGCAACTTCGGTGCGAAGTCGATCGACGAGGTCAAGGCGAAGCTGGCCGGCATGGGCCTGGCGCTGAAGGACTCGCCTCCCGGGTTCGACCCGACCGCCGCCGCGGACGCCTTTGGCGCCGACGACGACGCGGACGCGGGCTTCGTGGAGACCGAGCAGTACTGAGCCTGCGGGTTCGTTGCGGCTGAGGCTTTGTCCTCAATCGCCGGACGGGCTGATTTTTGTGCTTCCGCGGGGCGGCCGCCTCGTGGGAACTGACACCGGTACCTGATACGGCCGGTGCAGCTATGAAGGAGATACACCATGCCGAAGCCCGCCAAGGGTGCCCGTCTGGGCGGCAGCGCTGCGCACGAGCGCCTCATGCTGCGCAACCTGGCCACCGCGCTCTTCGAGCACGGCCGCATCACGACGACCGAGGCCAAGGCCCGTCGTCTGCGTCCGTACGCGGAGCGTCTGGTGACCAAGGCGAAGAAGGGCGACCTTCACAACCGCCGTCAGGTCATGCAGCTGATCTCGGACAAGAGCGTCGTCCACACGCTCTTCACGGAGATCGCCCCGCGGTTCGAGAACCGCCCGGGTGGCTACACCCGTATCACCAAGATCGGTAACCGCCGTGGCGACAACGCTCCCATGGCCGTCATCGAGCTGGTGGAGGCGCTGACCGTGGCCCAGCAGGCCACCGGTGAGGCCGAGGCCGCGACCAAGCGTGCGGCCAAGGACGCGGAGGCGGCCACGGCTGCCGAGGCGACCGAGGAGTCGAAGGACGCCTGAGTCCTGACTTACGCGTGAGCGGGTTCGCCCTTCGGGGCGGGCCCGCTTTCGCGTTCGGGTGCGGGCCTCACCTCGCGGGTTGAGAGGATTGCTGGTGTGAGTGACGAAGTGAAGCCGGGCTGTGTCCGGGTGCGGATGGACCTTTCCTACGACGGGAAGGACTTCTCTGGGTGGGCGAAGCAGGCCGGCGGGCGGCGGACCGTCCAGGGGGAGATCGAGGACGCGCTGCGGACGGTGACGCGGTCCGGGGAGACGTATGAGCTCACCGTTGCGGGCCGGACGGACGCGGGGGTGCACGCGCGGGGGCAGGTGGCGCATGTGGATCTGCCCGCGGAGCTGTGGGCCGAGCATGCGGACAAGCTGCTGCGGCGGCTGGCCGGGCGGCTGCCGAAGGATGTGCGGGTGTGGCGGCTCACCGAGGCGCCGTACGGGTTCAATGCGCGGTTCTCGGCGATCTGGCGGCGCTATGCGTACCGGGTGACCGATCACCACGGCGGGGTGGATCCGCTGCTGCGCAGCCATGTGCTGTGGCACGACTGGGAGTTGGACGTCGAGGCGATGAACGCGGCCTCCCGTCCGCTGCTGGGCGAGCACGACTTTGCGGCGTACTGCAAGCGGCGGGAAGGCGCGACGACGATCCGTACGCTCCAGGAGCTGAGCTGGGTGCGGGGGGCGGACGGGATCATCACGGCGACCGTGCGGGCGGATGCTTTCTGCCACAACATGGTGCGGTCGCTGGTGGGGGCGATGCTGTTCGTCGGGGACGGGCACCGGCCGGTGGAGTGGCCCGGCAAGGTGCTGGCCGCCGGGGTACGGGACTCCGCCGTGCATGTCGTCCGGCCCCACGGGCTGACGCTGGAGGAGGTCGGCTATCCCGCCGATGAGCTGCTGATGGCGCGCAATCAGGAGGCGCGGAACAAGCGGACGCTGCCGGCCGGCGGCTGCTGCTGAGCGGCGGCCCGGTGGTGGCGCCGCCGGAAGGGCGGCGCCACCGGAGGCGTCAGGACTGGCCGGCCTTCTTCCGGGCGTCCTGCAGCTGCTTCTCGGCGGCCTTCGCGGCCTGGTCCTTGCCGCGCTGGGTGATCTGGCTGAACGCGAAGGCGCCACCGTCCCGGGCGATCTGCCGGGCCTTGGTCTCGGTGCCGGTGACGTCCTTGCCGTTGAGGTAGCCGGCGATCGTGAAGTAGGCGTAGCGGCCGGTGGCGTTGGTCGCCATCCGGCACTTGGTGCCCTGGCAGAAGTCCGAGGGGACCCCGCCGCCGGGCAGCGGCATGAGGTTGGCCTTGTTCTCGTTCATGACCTTGGCGGCCTTGGCGGGCGAGTCGAAGACCGCGATGCCGATGGTGACCCCGACGCCGCCCTTGGAGTACGTGGCACGCAGCAGCTGCCGGCAGCCGTTGTGGGACAGCGAGGAGACCAGCGGGCCCTGGGCCCCGGCGGTGCAGTCCTTGGTGGTGGCGGTCTTGGTGCGCGGGTAGGTGTGCTCGCCGACGACCATGCTCTTCTGCGGGAAGAGTGTGGCGGGCGTCAGCGGCGCCTTGTCCTTCTTGGGGTCGGAGATGTAGTCCCGCGGGTTGGGCGGGGGCGGGACGGAGACGTCGGGGAAGGACGGCTTGTCGTCCGGCACCGCGGCCTCGTCGGACGCGGTGGGCGCCGCCGTCGGGCCGCCGCCCTTCGAGGCGCCGCCGGTCATGACGGCGGCGGTGACGATGCCGGCCACCGCGAGGGCGGCCAGCGCGCCGCCGCCGATCCATATCCAGCGTTTGCGGCGGGCCTGTGCCGCACTCTCCTCGGCGAGTGCACCCCAGTCCGGCGTGGACGACGAAGAACCCCCGGGGCCGTCGAACGGCCCGCCTTGCCCAAAGCTCATGCCGCGCATCCTAATGCGGTTGGTAGAAGGCTTGGAGGCCGGTCACAATCCCGCTCATGGGACATCTTGAGGCCGGACATCTGGAGTACTACCTGCCGGACGGGAGGGCCCTGCTGGGGGACGTGTCCTTCCGGGTGGGGGAGGGCGCGTCGGTCGCGTTGGTGGGAGCCAACGGCGCCGGCAAGACGACGCTGCTGCGGCTGATCGCGGGGGAGCTGCAGCCGCACGGCGGGGCGGTGACGGTCAGCGGCGGGCTGGGGGTGATGCCGCAGTTCGTGGGTTCCGTACGGGATGAGCGCACGGTACGTGACCTGCTGGTTTCCGTGGCCCAGCCGCGGATCAGGGAGGCGGCCGCGGCGGTGGACGCCGCCGAGCTGGCGATCATGACCGCTGAGGACGACGACGAGGCCGCGCAGATGGCCTACGCCCAGGCACTCAGCGACTGGGCCGAGGCCCGCGGCTACGAGGCCGAGACCGTCTGGGACATCTGCACGGTGGCGGCGCTGGGGATGCCGTACGAGAAGGCGCAGTGGCGGCAGGTGCGGACGCTCTCGGGCGGCGAGCAGAAGCGGCTGGTGCTGGAGTCGCTGCTGCGCGGGCCCGACGAGGTGCTGCTGCTCGACGAGCCGGACAACTACCTCGACGTTCCCGGCAAGCGGTGGCTGGAGGAGCAGCTGCGGGAGACGCGGAAGACGGTGCTGTTCGTCTCGCACGACCGGGAGCTGCTCGCCCGCTCCGCGGAGAAGATCATCAGCGTGGAGCCGGGCCCGGCCGGGAGCGATGTCTGGGTGCACGGCGGTGGCTTCGGCACGTACCACGAGGCCCGGCGCGAGCGCTTCGCCCGCTTCGAGGAGCTGCGGCGGCGCTGGGACGAGAAGCATGCGCAGCTCAAGCAGCTCGTGAACACGCTCAAGAACAAGGCCGCCTTCAACGACGGCCTCGCCTCCCGCTACCAGGCCGCCCAGACCCGGCTGCGGAAGTTCGAGGAGGGCGGGCCGCCGCAGGAGCCGCCGCGGGAGCAGGACATCCGCATGCGGCTGCGCGGCGGGCGCACCGGCGTCCGCGCCGTCACGGCGAAGAACCTGGAGCTGACCGGCCTGATGAAGCCGTTCTCGCTGGAGGTCTTCTACGGCGAGCGGGTCGCGGTCCTGGGCTCCAACGGCTCGGGTAAGTCGCACTTCCTGCGGCTGCTCGCCGGGGACGGCGTACGGCACACGGGGGAGTGGAAGCTCGGCGCGCGCGTCGTGCCCGGTCACTTCGCGCAGACCCACGCGCATCCCGAGCTGGAGGGCCGCACCCTGGTCGACATCCTCTGGAAGGAGCATGCCAAGGACCGGGGCGGTGCCATGTCCGTCCTGCGCCGGTACGAGCTGGAGCGCCAGGGCGACCAGACCTTCGGCCGGCTCTCCGGCGGCCAGCAGGCCCGCTTCCAGATCCTGCTGCTGGAGCTGTCCGGTACGACCGCGCTCCTCCTGGACGAGCCCACGGACAACCTGGACCTGGAGTCCGCGGAGGCGCTGCAGGAGGGGCTGGAGGCGTACGAGGGGACGGTGGTGGCGGTCACCCACGACCGGTGGTTCGCCCGGTCCTTCGACCGGTTCCTGGTGTTCGGCTCGGACGGGCTGGTGCGGGAGACGGCGGAGCCGGTGTGGGACGAGCGGCGGGTGGAGCGGGCGCGGTAGGCGCGGCGGGCCGGGCGGCCCGGGCGGCTCGGGCGGCCCGGGCGGGCTCGGGCGGGCAGGGAGGTCCGGGAGGTCCGGAGGTCCGGGCGCGGGCGGTGCGCCGGCGGTGCGGGTGAGCAGCGTGAGACGGGTGATACGCGCGGTCACCGTGACGGCGTCGGCGGAGCGGGTCCGCACGCCGGTTCGGGGGGCGTTTTGACCCCGTCGGGGCCGGGCCGGTACGCTGTCTGTTCGTTATGCGTATTGGCTTGCTCTATCTCACGTGAGGGGGCCCTTACGCGGTCCACCGGGCCGATGACCAGCGACGGACGATCGGGTTGCGTCACCCGTAGTGCCGCTCCTGCTGGTGTGATCGGTCGTGGTGACCAGTACAGGACCCGTCCCCGAGGCCTCAGGGCCTGGGGATACCCCACCTCTGAAGAAGCGAAGGCTAACCGTGCGTACGTTCAGCCCCAAGCCCGGCGATGTCCAGCGCCAGTGGCACATCATTGACGCGCAGGACGTTGTCCTGGGCCGTCTGGCCACCCAGGCCGCGTCCCTCCTGCGGGGTAAGCACAAGCCCGTTTACGCGCCGCACGTTGACATGGGCGACTTCGTCATCATCGTCAACGCGGACAAGGTGCACCTGTCCGGCAACAAGCGGACCCAGAAGATGGCCTACCGCCACTCGGGCTTCCCGGGCGGTCTGCGCTCCGTCCGTTACGACGAGCTGCTCGACAAGAACCCCGAGAAGGCCGTCGAGAAGGCCATCAAGGGCATGCTCCCCAAGAACACCCTCGGCCGTCAGATGCTCTCGAAGCTGAAGGTCTACGCGGGCGCTGAGCACCCGCACGCTGCGCAGCAGCCGGTCCCGTTCGAGATCACCCAGGTCGCGCAGTAGTTCCGGCCACCCCCTAAGACGACAGAGAATTCTGAGGAGCATCGTGGCCGAGACCACTCCCGAGACCGTCATCGAGAACGACGACGCCGTCGAGGAATACACCACTGAGACCGAGGTCGTGGAGTCGGAGTACACCTCCGAGTCCCTCGCCTCCCGCTTCGGCGACCCGCAGCCGGCTGCCGGCCTGGGCCGTCGCAAGAACGCCATCGCCCGCGTCCGGATCGTTCCGGGCACCGGCCAGTGGAAGATCAACGGTCGCACCCTTGAGGGCTACTTCCCCAACAAGGTGCACCAGCAGGAAGTCAACGAGCCCTTCAAGGTGCTCGAGCTCGACAACCGCTACGACGTTGTCGCCCGCATCTCCGGCGGCGGCATCTCCGGCCAGGCCGGTGCGCTGCGCCTGGGCGTGGCCCGTGCGCTGAACGAGGCGGACGTGGACAACAACCGCGGCGCGCTGAAGAAGGCCGGGTTCCTCAAGCGTGACGACCGTGCGGTCGAGCGCAAGAAGGCCGGTCTGAAGAAGGCCCGCAAGGCGCCGCAGTACAGCAAGCGCTAATCGCGCGCGCTGCACCATGCAGCATCTTGGCGAACGCCCCGGTGGCACCTCCGTGCTGCCGGGGCGTTCGGCTATCCGGGACCAGGGGCGTATACCTGGACTTAATGCTCTGGTCCAAGCTCATCTACTCGGAGGACACCAGTGGGACGACTCTTCGGCACGGACGGTGTGCGCGGCGTCGCTAATGCGGATCTGACGGCGGAGCTGGCGCTCGGTCTGTCGGTCGCTGCGGCGCATGTACTCGCTGAAGCGGGCACCTTCGAAGGTCACCGGCCGGTGGCGGTGGTCGGTCGCGATCCACGCGCGTCCGGTGAGTTCCTGGAGGCCGCGGTCGTCGCGGGCCTGGCCAGCGCCGGTGTGGACGTGCTGCGGGTGGGGGTGCTCCCGACCCCGGCGGTCGCGTATCTGACCGGCTCGCTCGGCGCGGACCTCGGCGTGATGCTCTCCGCCAGCCACAACCCGATGCCCGACAACGGCATCAAGTTCTTCGCCCGCGGCGGCCACAAGCTCGCCGACGAGCTGGAGGACCGTATCGAGCGGACCTACCACGCACACAGCTCCGGTGAGCCCTGGGAGCGGCCGACCGGTGCCGGCGTGGGCCGGGTCACCGTCTATGACGAGGGCTTCGACAACTATGTCGCGCACCTCGTCGGCGTGCTGCCCAACCGCCTGGACGGGCTGAAGATCGTCATCGACGGCGCGCACGGCGCGGCGGCGCGGGTCTCGCCCGAGGCGTTCGCGCGGGCCGGCGCCGATGTCATCACGATCGGCACCGACCCCGACGGCCTGAACATCAACGACGGCTGTGGCTCCACCCATCTGCAGCTGCTGCGCGCTGCCGTGGTCGAGCACGGCGCCGACCTGGGTGTCGCCCACGACGGCGACGCGGACCGCTGCCTGGCCGTGGACCGCGAGGGCAACGAGGTCGACGGCGACCAGATCCTGGCCGTCCTGGCGCTCGGTATGCGCGAGGCGGGCACGCTGCGCAAGAACACCGTCGTCGCCACCGTCATGTCCAACCTGGGCTTCAAGCTGGCCATGGAGCGCGAGGGCATCGACCTCGTGCAGTCCGCGGTCGGCGACCGGTACGTTCTGGAGGAGATGAAGGCGCACGGCTTCGCGCTGGGCGGCGAGCAGTCCGGGCACGTCATCGTGCTGGACCATGCCACCACCGGCGACGGCACGCTGACCGGTCTGATGCTGGCCGCCCGGCTCGCCGCGACCGGCCGGCCGCTGGCCGAGCTGGTGGGCGTCATGGAGCGGCTGCCGCAGATCCTGATCAACGTCCCCGACGTCGACAAGTCCCGGGTGGCCACCTCTCCCGAGGTGACCGCGGCGGTTGCCGAGGCGGAGCGGGAGCTGGGCGCCACCGGGCGGGTGCTGCTGCGGCCGTCCGGTACGGAGCCGCTGGTGCGGGTGATGGTGGAGGCGGCGGACATCGAGCAGGCCCGTGCGGTGGCCGAGCGGCTGGCGGACGCGGTCAAGTCGGCGCTGGGATGAGTGCCGTACGCGGTGGCCGCAGCCGCCGTTGACGCACCGCGGTTCCGCGGAATGTCCGGCCTCGCCCCGGGGTGGCACCTGCCGCTCCCGGGGCGAGGCCGTTCCTGTCGTTAGCGGGCCACCGGGAGGGTGCCGTGCCGGGCCCACAGGAGCTTCTGTGTGGCCAGGGTGAGTGTGCCGGCGACCACGATGCCCGCCAGGTTCAGCAGGAGCTGGGTGGAGGAGCCCCAGGTCTGTGCGTAGTCGCCGTAGGTGAAGGCGACGGCGGCGTTGGCGGCGGCGGGCACCGTCGTGACGGAGATGGCCACGCCCACCAGGGCGCCGGATTTCGCCGAGGTCAGCGACAGGGTGCCGGCGACACCGGCGAGGAAGGCCACCACGAACGACATCCAGTCCGGCTGCCAGATGAACGACGTATTGGGCCGCGGGCCCTCGGCCCGGTGCTCGGTGAACAGCCCCACCGCGTCCATGAAGTAGCTGAAGCCGCAGGTCAGCACCATGGCCACGGCGAATCCGACGACCAGCGCCACCAGCGAGCGCCAGGCCAGCCGCGGGGCGCGCCGGACCAGGGCCGTACAGATTCCCGCCAGCGGGCCGAACTCCGGGCCGACCGCCATCGCGCCGACGATCAGAATGGCGTTGTCCAGGACCACACCGCAGGCCGCGATCATCGTCGCGAGGGTCAGGAACGCGAGGTAGGTGGCCGAAAGCGTGGACTCCTCGTGGGTGGCGTCGGCCAGGGACTCCCACAGGACGGCATCCGCGCCCTCGCCGGGTGCCTCGTCCTCCGCCCGGTCGGCCCGCCGGGACAGCGACAGGTCGATGTGCTCGATCGCGATCGAACCGGTCCGGTCGAGCCTCATCTCCCGCAGCCGGGCCAGCAGTCCGTCCCCGGCCTCCCGGGCGACATCGCACATCACCACATCGCCCTGGGGATCCCGGGCCGCACCGCTCAGCACGACGAGATGGGTCGTTCCGACGGTCGTCTCCAGCAGCTGGAGCACCTCGTCGGTACGGTCCGCAGGGACGATCAGGCGCAGATGCAGCACGGCGTTCGCACTCCCTAGAGCTTGCGCAACGACAGCCGTTGCACCTTGTGGTCCGGCCCCTTGCGCAGTACCAGGTTGGCGCGGCCGCGGGTCGGGGCGACGTTCTGTTGCAGATTGGGCTTGTTGACGGTGCGCCAGATCATGCGCGCGTAGTCGAGGGCCTCGTCCTCGGAGACCTGGGTGTACTTGCGGAAGTACGAGAACGGGTTCTGGAAGGCGGTCTCGCGCAGCTTGCGGAAGCGGCCGAGGTACCACTTCTCGATGTCCTCGGTGCGGGCGTCGACGTAGACGGAGAAGTCGAAGAAGTCGGCGAGCCCGAGGCGGGTGCGGCCGTCCTTGCCGGGCAGCGCCGGCTGCAGCACGTTCAGGCCCTCGACGATGAGGATGTCCGGGCGCTGCACGGTCAGCCGCTCGCTCGGCACGATGTCGTAGATCAGGTGGGAGTAGACCGGTGCGGTGACCTCGGCCTTGCCGGACTTCACATCCGCGACGAAGCGGGTCAGCGCCCGCCGGTCGTAGGACTCCGGGAAGCCCTTGCGGGACATCAGACCGCGCCGGTGCAGTTCGGCGTTGGGGAAGAGGAACCCGTCGGTGGTGACCAGCTCGACGCGCGGATGCTCGGGCCAGCGGGCCAGCAGCGCCTGCAGCAGCCGGGCGGTGGTGGACTTCCCGACCGCCACGCTGCCCGCGACCCCGATGACGAACGGGGTACCGGGCTGGGGGCCGCCGCCCACGTC
The DNA here is from genome assembly GCF_040650675.1 of Streptomyces sp. NPDC048637. Taxonomy (NCBI): domain Bacteria; kingdom Bacillati; phylum Actinomycetota; class Actinomycetes; order Kitasatosporales; family Streptomycetaceae; genus Streptomyces; species Streptomyces sp. NPDC048637. The sequence goes on along the minus strand of NZ_JBEZHQ010000011.1, from coordinate 18,570 downwards.
GCCGAGGAAGGTGTTCAGCGCACCGCGCAGATTGCTGGTGGCGCCGACATAGAGGTTGAGGAGCCGGGACAGCGGGAGATAGACATCGCGTACCTCGTCGAGGTCGATGACATCGCCCAGGCCACGCAGCTGTTCGACCTCGTCGGCCGTCAGGGGCAGCGGGGTCTTCTCCCGCAGGGCACTCCACTGTGCGCGCGTCAGATCGACGTACGGGGAGCTGTCGGCGCGGCGTCGTTGCTGCGGATCGGTCGTCAGGGGCACGGGCCCATTGTGCGCAGCTGTCACCCGCCGTTCACCTCGGGGTGGCCGGCCGGGGGCAGTCTTGTGGTCGTCGGGCCTGGCTTGGGTGTTTCTCTCCCTGGTCGTCTGTACCCGACGGATATTGCCCGGTACGGTCGGTGACGGGGAGAGAGCCCGGCTTCGGGCCGAGGACGAATCAGGGGGTGCGTGTGCGCACGCGTAAGGCCGGTCTGCTGGGACAGCGGCCGTGGGGGAGGGCCGCCGGCGCGAACGGCGGCCGGGGAACGGACATCGCGTCGGACTGCTTCGCCGCCCGGGTCCACGCCGAGCTGGCGGAGGACCTCCCGGACGAGGACCTGGGCGAGGACCTCGCCGACATCCTGGAACGCTACGAGCCGGGCACCGGCCCCGGCGCCGACGCGGAGGCGGACGAGGAGTTCCTGGAGACGGTGTGGGAGGCGCAGGAGCGGATAGCGCGGGGGTATTGAGGGGAGCTGGAAACCGTCAACCGGTTGATCGCCGGATCTCCGTGCTCCGACGCCGCCTGATCAGCCGGCATCTCCCTGTCGGGTTCCTGGCGCCTCGGCGCCCGTGACGGCACGCTCCACCTGTACTGGCCCCGCGTGCTGTGTCCCGCTCCGATCCCTTGGAGCGGGACACAGCGCGTCAGGTCAGTGGCGCTCGTCGGGCGCCGCGGGCTACTCGTCGAGGTAGAGCAGCGCGGTGATCGTCTTCTTGCACACGTCGCAGTGCATCGGCGCCTCGATGCTCGCCAGGTCGCACTCGATGGAGGTGATGCGGTCCACCACTCCCGTCTCGGCCTCGCCGCGCCAGGCTTCATGCCAGCGTTCGGTGTTCTCCTGAAGCCGCGAGACGTAGCCCCGGGTCATCTCGTAGAACGCCCGGACGCCGTGCTCCTTCATGAAGCCCCAGTTGAACTCCAGGCTCTTGAGCACCACAGGGAACGGGTGCAGTGCCTGGGTGCGGCCCCAGGTCTCCAGCACGTCCGCGACGTCCAGCCTGCCGGCCCGCTCGTCCAGGACCGTCCACATGCCCGAAGCGTCGTAGTCGCCCAGCACCTGGTCGAGAATCCCGGCGCAGCGGCGCAGGTTCGCCTTCTTCGCCTGGAAGACCCGGGTGACCTCGGTGCGCGCCTCAGCCGTCGGCTCCTTGCGGGCCTTGCTGATCGCCCGGGTTAACTCCGTACTGAGTGCCGCCTCATCGCACAGTGAGTCTCCGAAGCTCAGCCAGGGGTCCGGGAACCCCCGCTCAGCCGTGATCTGGAAGATCCGATCGCCTTGCGTTCCCATCCGCTACTCCTCGAAGGTCGGCAGCGGAATGGGTCCGCTGCGCGTCAACTGGATGGTGCGCACCGCCGCGCGAGTTCGGTGGCGGCCTGGTCGAGCGGGACCTGGACCTGCTCACCGCTGTCCATGTCCCGCAGCGTGACCGAGCCGGCATCACGCTCCGCCTGGCCATAGATCACGCAGAAGCGGGCCCCCTGATCACTGGCCCACTTCATCTGCTTGGCGAACTTCCCACTGGACCCCAGGTAAACACCCGTCCGAACCCCGGCTCGGCGGATTTCAGCCGCCACCCGGAAGCTGTCCGCAGACAGATCCTCGCCCATGACCGTGACGGCCACATCGATCTGCGAGTAGCCACCCGTCTCGCCCTGCTCCAGCAGCGGCAGGATGCGCTCAATGCCCAGCGACCCGCCACAGGCCGGGGAATCCTTCCCCCCGAGCCGCGCGATGAGACCGTCGTACCGACCGCCGGACGCGATCGACCCCGGCATGCCCGGCGCGGTGACCTCGAAGATGACTCCCGTGTAGTAGTCGAGGCCGCGCACGAGGTTTGGTGTGAAGCCGATCCGCTCGGCGGGAATGGCGTCCTTGGTCAGCTCCAGCAGCCGGTCCACCTCAGCCAGACCCGCCTGACCCACCTCGCTGGACTTCAGCTCACCCCTGATCCGCTCCACCGCATCCGGCGACGTCAGGTCATCCACCAGGCCCTGCGCCACCTCGGACGACAGGCCGCGGCCCGAAACCAGCTCCTCGACGACAGCCTCCGGGGACAGCTTGTCGAGCTTGTCGAGCGTGATCAGCACTCCGGACCCCAGGTCCGCGGGGACGCTGTATGCCTCCAGCAGACCGAACAGAACATGCCGGGAGTTCAGCAGGAACCGGAACTCCGGCACGCCGAGCGCATCCAGAGCGTCGTGAAGGGCCAGGACGACTTCGGCGTCGGACAACGGAGAGGAGGAGCCCACGATGTCCAGGTCGCACTGCACGAACTCGCGGAAGCGCCCCTTGCCCGGCCGGTCCGCCCGCCACACCGGATCGATGGCGTACCGCTTGTACGGGGAGGGCAGCTGGCTGCCGTAGGCCGCCACCGCGCGAGCCAGGGGCACCGTGAGGTCATAGCGCAGAGCAAGATCGGCCTCGCCGGTCGCCTCATGCTCACCACGCCGGAGGATCTTGAAGATCAGCTTGTCGCCCTCGTCGCCGTACTTGCCGGTGAGAACGTCCAGCCGCTCGAACGCCGGCGTCTGGAGGGGCTGAAAGCCATATCGGCCGAACACTTCCCGGATAGTCGCGAACGCGCGTTCCCGCCTCTGATGCTCAACGGCGAGGAAATCGCGGGTACCTGACGCGGGCTCAAACTGCTTCAACGAGGCCATGCCGTCATAGTCCCGGAAGCCGGGCGCCACAGGCAAAACGCATCGAGCGGTGTCGCGACGTGACGGACCGTCCGGAGGGCACCCCCGTGCCTGCCGCCGTGTCCCTCCCCGAGGGAAGCGGCCTGCGGGCGATCCGTACGTACCAAGCCCGAATCCGGCCGGTGACGATTCCTTCCCGCTGAGGCTCACGGCGGCAGTCCGCCTCAGCGGGAACTGGGCCTGCTCAGAGCTGTGTTGCGGGCCCGACCGGAAGGTGCGCCCACACCGTTTTGCCCGGGTTGCGCGGCCGTACGCCCCAGTGCTGGGAGAGGGCGTCCACGATGAGCAGGCCGCGGCCGGAGGGGTCGTCCGGGGTGGGTTTGCGGAGTTCCGGCATCTGCCACTGGTAGGAGTCGGCCACCTCCAGGACCAGGATGCCGCTGCGGCGGCGTAAGGCCAGTTCGAAGTAGTCGCCCGTTCCCTTGGCGTGGGAGACGACGTTGGTGGTCAGTTCGCTGGTGATGAGGACGCTGTCCTCGATGAGGCCGCCGAGTTTCCACTCGATCAGGATCGTCCTGACGTGGAGTCGGGCGGCGGCGACGGAGTCCTTGCGGACCCGGAACCTCTTGATGTGTGTGCGCCCGGACATGTGTCCCCCAAGGGTGGTGGGCAGACGGAACCATGATCACCCACTGTCCTTGAGTGGCGACATGGAGTGACGTGCCTGACGCTAGGGCCGCATGGGCGCAAGTTGCAAGTACTCGATAGTTGTAAATTTGCGAGCCACCCTGGAGTCTCAATTACCTGGTGTGCGCGAGGCGTTACTGTGCATCCTGGATGTGTACGACAGGGAGGTGGCATGCCCGTAGGTGGGAAGCCCACGGTGCGTAGTCGGCGGCTCGGTGCGGCGCTCAAGAGGTACCGGCTCGCCGCTCGGCTCGACCAGGAGCATGCGGCCGAGGTGCTGGGCTGCTCGATCGCCAAGATCAGCCGCGTTGAAGGAGGCATCAGCGCGTCGCGCGTCGGGGACGTCCGTGTGCTGCTGGACCTCTATGAGGTGTCAGACGCGCATGCGCGAACGCAGTTGGAGCACCTCGCCCGGGTGAGCAGCAAACGTGGCTGGTGGCTCGACTATGCGGGAATGGTGAGCGAGGAACATGCCGACCTGATTGCGCTGGAGGTCGACGCCTCATACATCCGGACATGGCAGCCGCTGTTCATTCCCGGACTGTTGCAGACGCCGGGCTATCTCAAGGCGCTCGTCGACGGGAGTCACACGACGTATTCCGCGGAAACCGTCGAGAAGGCCCTGGCGGTTCGGCGGGAGCGAAAGCGAGTCATCGAAGAGGGCGGGGCGCAATTCGCCGCGGTCGTGTGGGAGCCGGCGCTGACTGCCCCGATGCCGTCACGAGAAGCGCACCGGGAGCAGCTGGCACACATCCATGAGCTGGCCCGGCGGAAGAATGTCACGTTGCAGGTTCTCCCGTACTCGGAATGGGGTGCCGCGCATATGGCGTCGCACTTCTCCATCTTCTCGTTCGGCCCGGAGCCCGCGCCGGAAGCCGTTGCGTTCGACAGTACGACCAGCACGGTGATCATCGAGGATCTGGACGATGTCGCCAAGCACGCCCGCATTTTTGAAGCGCTCCGGTCTGCGGCGCTGAGCCGTAAGCAGAGCCTCACGTTCCTCGACAAAGCGATAGCAAACATGCCGGAGGGTGAGAAGTGACCCCGATAGAGAGCCGTGAGATCGTCACCGAGTTCGTCAAGGCCAGAGCCTCACAGGGGATCAACCAGGAGTGCGTGGAGGTCGCCTGCACCGCCGACGGCGGTCGGGCTGTCCGGGACAGCAAGGATCGGGCTGGCGGGACGCAGTTTCACGCGTCCGGTGCCTGGGCCGCGTTTGTCGGGGCCGTGAAGGCGGGGGTTTTCGATAGGTGACTCGCCGGTACATGCCGCCGCCGGTCGCTCAGACCCCCGGCGTACGCTGCCCCCATGTGCGGAATCGTGGGATATGTGGGCGGGCAGAGCGCCCTTGATGTCGTTCTGGCCGGGCTGAAGCGGCTGGAGTACCGCGGGTATGACTCGGCGGGTGTGGCCGTGTTGGCGGACGGTGGTCTGGCGGCGGCCAAGAAGGCCGGGAAGCTCGCCAACCTGGAGAAGGAGCTGGCGGACCGTCCGTTGCCGGCCGGTTCGACGGGTATCGGGCACACCCGGTGGGCCACGCACGGCGGGCCCACCGACGAGAACGCCCATCCGCATCTGGACAACGCCGGCCGGGTCTCGGTCGTGCACAACGGCATCATCGAGAACTTCGCCGGGCTGCGCGCCGAACTCACCGACCGCGGGCATGAGTTGACGTCCGAGACGGACACCGAGGCCGTGGCGCATCTGCTCGCCGAGGCCTATTCGTCCTGCGGGGAGCTGGCCGAGGCGATGCGGCAGGTGTGCCGTCGGCTGGAGGGCGCGTTCACGCTGGTCGCGGTGCATGCCGACGAGCCGGATGTGGTGGTCGGGGCGCGCCGGAACTCGCCGCTGGTGGTGGGGGTCGGGGACGGCGAGGCCTTCCTGGCCTCGGATGTGGCGGCGTTCATCGCGCATACGAGGGAAGCCGTCGAGCTGGGGCAGGACCAGGTCGTGGAGCTGCGCCGGGACGGGGTGACGGTCACCGACTTCGACGGGGGGCCCGCCGAGGTGCGGGAGTACCACGTCGACTGGGACGCCTCGGCCGCCGAGAAGGGCGGCTACGACTACTTCATGCTCAAGGAGATCGCCGAGCAGCCGAAGGCCGTCGCGGACACGCTGCTGGGCCGGATCGACGCGTCGGGTGTGCTGTCCCTGGACGAGGTGCGGATCCCGCCGGAGGTGCTGCGCGAGGTCGACAAGGTCGTCATCGTGGCGTGCGGGACGGCGTACCACGCGGGGATGATCGCCAAGTACGCGATCGAGCACTGGACGCGGATCCCGTGCGAGACGGAGCTGGCGAGCGAGTTCCGCTATCGCGATCCGATCCTGGACCGGCACACCCTGGTGATCGCGATCAGCCAGTCCGGCGAGACGATGGACACCCTGATGGCGCTGCGGCATGCGCGGGAACAGGGCGCGAAGGTGCTCGCCATCTGCAATACGAACGGGTCGACCATCCCGCGGGAGTCGGACGCGGTGCTGTACACGCACGCCGGGCCCGAGGTGGCGGTGGCCTCCACGAAGGCGTTTCTGACCCAGCTGGTGGCCTGCTATCTGGTGGCGCTGTACGTCGCGCAGGTGCGGGGCACGAAGTGGGGCGACGAGATCCGGGCCGTGGTGCGCGAACTGGCGGCCATCGGCACCCAGGTCGAGCAGGTGCTGGGCACGATGGAGCCCGTACGGGAGCTGGCGCGCTCCCTCGCTGACAAGAACACCGTGCTGTTCCTCGGGCGGCATGTGGGCTATCCGGTGGCGCTGGAGGGCGCGCTGAAGCTCAAGGAGCTCGCGTACATGCATGCGGAGGGCTTTGCGGCCGGGGAGCTCAAGCACGGGCCGATCGCGTTGATCGAGGACGATCTGCCGGTGGTGGTGGTCGTGCCGTCGCCGCGGGGGCGGTCCGTGCTGCACGACAAGATCGTGTCGAATATTCAGGAGATCCGGGCCCGGGGGGCGCGCACGATCGTGATCGCGGAGGAGGGGGACGAGACGGTGGTGCCGTACGCGGATCACCTCGTACGGATTCCGCGCACGCCGGTGCTGCTGCAGCCGCTGGTGTCCACGGTCCCGCTGCAGGTCTTCGCCTGTGAGCTGGCCACCGCCCGCGGTAACGAGGTCGACCAGCCGCGCAACCTCGCCAAGTCGGTGACGGTGGAATGATCATCGGGGTCGGGATCGATGTCGCCGAGATCGACCGCTTCGGCGCGGCGCTGGAGCGTACGCCGGAGCTGGCGCAGCGGCTGTTCATCGAGCAGGAGCTGATACTGCCGAGCGGTGAACGGCGGGGCATCGCGTCGCTGGCGGCGCGGTTCGCCGCCAAGGAGGCGGTGGCCAAGGCGCTCGGGGCGCCGGGCGGGCTGCACTGGACGGATGCCGAGGTGTATGTCGAGGACAGCGGGCAGCCGCGGCTGCGGGTGCGGGGGACGGTCGAGGCGCGGGCGGTGGAGCTCGGGGTGCGGGCGTGGCATGTGTCGATGAGTCATGACGCGGGGGTGGCGTCTGCGGTGGTGATTGCGGAGGGGTGAGGGCCCCCGGTTGTTTGTGGTGCGGGCGCGCCCCGAGTCGTCGTGGTGCGGGGACGGGCCTCCGGAGGCGGTGTCAGGACTGCTTCGCTTTACGTCCTGACACCGCCTCCTCCGGCCCGTCCCCTCCCGTGGGTTTGGCGGTGCCGGTCGGTGGGGCCCCTGGGACGGAAGGCGGGGCGCTGCTCCGGCGGTGCGGCCCTTGGGCCCCCAGACTGGCCTGCCCGGTAGGGGGAAATGCGGGTCACCCGGTGGGTGAGGGGTGAGACTTGTCGGTATGAGGACTGCCTACAGCGTGGAGACCGTGCGGGCCGCGGAGCGGGAGCTCATGGGCCGGTTGCCCGAAGGGGCCCTGATGCAGCGGGCGGCGGCCGGACTGGCCGTGGCCTGTGGGGAGTTGCTGGGGAAGGTGTACGGCAGCCGGGTGGTGCTGCTGGTGGGCAGCGGTGACAACGGCGGGGACGCGCTGTACGCCGGTGCCCGGCTGGCCCGGCGGGGGGCCGGGGTGGTGGCGGTGCTGCTGTCGCCCGAACGGGCCCATGACGGCGGGCTGGCCGCGCTGCGGGCGGCCGGGGGGCGGGTTTCGGACGATGTGCTGCGGGACATCGCGTGGGCCGATCTGGTCGTGGACGGCATCGTCGGGATCGGGGGGCGGGGCGGGCTGCGCCCGGAGGCCGCGCAACTCGCGCGGGCGGCACGGGAGTCGGCGCGCGTGGTGGCGGTCGATCTGCCCAGTGGTGTGGACGCGGACAGCGGTGAGGTGCCCGGGGATGCCGTACGGGCCGATGCGACGGTGACGTTCGGTGCGTACAAGCCGGGGCTGCTGATCGATCCGGCGCGGGAGCGGGCGGGCGCGCTGCGGCTGGTGGACATCGGGCTCACGCTGCCGGAGGACGCCGAGATGGAGGCGTTGCAGCATGCGGATGTGGCGGATCTGCTGCCGCGTCCGGTGCCCGAGAGCGACAAGTACCGGCGGGGCGTGGTCGGGGTGGTCGCCGGGTCCGCGCGGTATCCGGGGGCGGCGGTGCTCGCGGTGGCGGGCGCGTTGCGGGGCGGCGCGGGGGCCGTGCGGTATGTCGGGCCGGCCGCCGAGGCGGTGCTGGCGCACTTCCCGGAGACGCTGGTGCATCCCGGGCCGCCGGACAAGGCGGGCCGGGTGCAGTCGTGGGTGATCGGGCCCGGCATCGGGGAGGAAGCGGACGCGCTGGACGATGTGCTGGCGGCGGACGTGCCGGTGCTGGTGGACGCGGACGGCCTGCGGTTCCTGACGCCGCAGCGGGTCCGGGAGCGTACGGCCGAGACGTTGCTGACCCCGCATGCGGGGGAGGCCGCTGCGCTGCTCGGCCGCGGGCGCGAGGAGGTCGAGGCGGCACGGCTGGCCTCCGTACGGGAGTTGGCGGCGCAATACGGTGCCACGGTGCTGCTCAAGGGCTCGACGACGCTGGTGGCGGAGGCGGACGGTCCGGTACGGGTCAATCCCACCGGGACCAGCTGGCTGGCGACGGCCGGGAGCGGGGATGTGCTGTCGGGGGTGACCGGGTCGTTGCTCGCCGCGGGGCTCCCGGCGCGGGACGCCGGATCCGTCGGCGCGTACCTGCACGGTCTGGCGGCCCGTCGCGCGACCGGGCCGGGCGGCGCGCCGATCCTGGCCTCGGAGGTCGCCGCTCATCTGGCGGCTGCCTGGCGCGATGTGACGGACTGACAGCTGCCGGGCCGGCGTTACGCCCGGCGGGGGAACGGTGCGGGCACCAGGGCGAACCTGGTGTCCGGTGGGCTTGTACGACCGCGCGGCCACGGCATGCGTGAGGGCATGAAACGCACCCTTTCGGCGCTGCTGGTCGGCGCCTCGCTCCTCGCTGTCGCCGGGCCGCCCGCGGTGGCCGTGGCGCCGTCGCCCGCGGTGGCCGTGACGCCCCCGTCCGCCGCGTACCGACTGTCCGGCCTGGTTCCCGGGGTCCCGCGCGCGGTGCGGGAGACGAACCGACCCCGGCACATCGAGTACGTGCCGCGGTCGGAGGCGGCGCACACCGGCACCAGGGCGCTGCGGTGCAGTGCCTCCACCGGGCCCTACCAGCGGCAGGCGGAGCGTTATCTGGGGCGGCAGGTGGATGGGCGGCAGAGCTCGGGGGACTGCCGGGCGATCCGGCGGTTCCAGCGGGCGCACCGCATCGCGCCGGCGTCCGGATTCGCGGGCCCGGTCACCGGGGCGATGGTGCGGCTGATGCGGGCCAAGAAGGACCCCAACCGGGCCGGTCACTGCCCCGCCCTTCCGCAGCGGACCGCATGTGTCGACCTGAACCGGCAGCTGATGTGGGTGCAGCAGGGCGGACGGGTGATTCTCGAACCGGTGGTGATCCGGTCCGGTGCGCCGACGATGGAGACCCGCACCGGTTCGTACCGGATCTATCTGCGGCACCGGCGCCACATCTCGAACCTGTACGGCACGCGGATGCCGTATGCCCAGTTCTTCGACCGCGGGGAGGCGCTGCACGGCGTCTACGAGGACATCTTCTCCGGGCCCGGCTCGCACGGCTGCGTCAACCTCACCATGACGGACGCGCGGCGGGCGTGGGAAGTGCTGAGGAAGGGCGACACCGTGCACGTCTGGGGGCGGAAGCCCGGCGTGTGAGCACGGTTTCCCCGCCCGTCCCCCGGGGCCCCGTGGCGTCGCCTGCGACACTGAGGGGGATGAACGAGACAGCAAAGCGCGCCCGCGCCGCCATCGACCTCGCCGCCGTGCGGTCGAATGTCCGTGCACTGCGGGACCGCGCACCCCGGGCAGAGCTGATGGCCGTGGTCAAGTCCGACGGCTATGGACACGGGGCGGTGCGCTGTGCGCGCGCCGCCCGTGAGGCCGGTGCGGGCTGGCTGGGCACGGCGCTGCCCGAGGAGGCGTTCGCGCTGCGTGCGGCCGGTGACACCGGGCGGCTGATGTGCTGGCTGTGGACACCGGGCGGCCCCTGGCGGCAGGCCGTCGAGCAGGACATCGACGTCGGGGTGAGCGCGCTGTGGGCGCTGCGCGAGGTGGTCGCGGCGGCGCGGGCGTGCGGCCGGACCGCCCGGGTCCAGCTCAAGGTCGACACCGGGCTCGGCCGCAACGGCTGCGCGCTCGCCGACTGGCCGGAGCTGACCGCCGCGGCCCGAGCCGCCGAGGCCGAGGGCGCGCTGGCTGTCACCGGCCTCTGGTCGCACTTCGCCTGCGCCGACGAGCCCGGACACCCCTCGATCGCCGCCCAGCTGGCCGCCTTCCAGGAGGCGTTGAAGACCGCCGAGACGGCCGGGCTGCGCCCCGAGGTACGGCATATCGCCAACACCCCGGCACTGCTGACCCTCCCCGAGGCGCACTTCGACCTGGTTCGCACCGGTATCGGCATCTATGGCATCTCGCCCAGCCCCGAGGTCGGAACCTCCCAGGACCTCGGGCTGCGGCCCGCGATGACGCTGGAGGCCTCCCTCGCGTCGGTCAAGCGCGTCCCGGGCGGCCACGGCGTGTCGTACGGGCATCACTACACGACGCCTGGCGAGACCAGCCTGGCGCTGGTCCCCCTCGGCTATGCGGACGGCATCCCGCGGCACGCCTCCGGCACCGGCCCGGTGCTGGTCGCCGGCAAGTGGCGGACGGTCGCCGGGCGGATCGCGATGGACCAGTTCGTGGTCGACCTGGGCGGCGACAGCGCCGAGCCGGGCGATCCGGCGGTGCTGTTCGGCCCGGGGGACCGCGGTGAGCCGACCGCGGAGGACTGGGCCCAGGTGGCCGGAACCATCGGCTACGAGATCGTCACCCGGATCGGATCCCGGGTCCCACGCGTCTATGTGGACAGCGGCATACGGAGCGAAGCCGAAGGAGACAGTGCGCTCACGGGGGGTACGGCATGACCGAGGGACAGGAGGCCGCCGCGCAGGCGGTCGAGACGGCCGTCGAGGCGGCCGGCAACTGGGCACGGGCGGGCCGGCACGCCGGCGTGGCCGGTGCCGCGATCGGTGTGGTCGCGGCGGGTGCCGCGGCCGGGGTGGCGATAGAGCGGATGACCGTCGGCCGCGGGATGCGCCGCCGCGCCCGGCTCGCGCTGGACGCCGCCGGCCCGTACGGCACGCTGCGCGGCACACCGGGCGCGGCGATCGCCGAGGACGGCACCGAGCTGTACTACGAGGTCGACGAGCCGGGCGTGGAGTCGGGCCGGCCGGAGAAGGACGATCACCCGGGCAAGGCCAGGAACGGCAAGAGCGCCAAGGCCGACCGGTCGGCCAAACCGGTCCGCGGGAAGGAGGCGCGGGCCGCGCAGGAGGCCCAGGGCGCCCTGCGCAAGCGGCTGACGGCGGCGCTGGGCCGGCGCTCCGCGGCTCCCACGGTCGTCTTCAGTCATGGCTACTGCCTCAGCCAGGACTCCTGGCACTTCCAGCGCTCCGCACTGCGCGGCACGGTGCGCACCGTCCACTGGGACCAGCGCAGCCACGGCCGCTCGTCGCGCGGCCACGGCCAGATCGACGGCACGGAACCGGTCACCATCGACCTGCTGGGCCGGGACCTGAAGGCGGTGCTGGACGCCGCGGTCCCCGAGGGGCCGATCGTGCTGGTCGGGCACTCCATGGGCGGTATGACGGTGATGGCGCTGGCCGACCAGTTCCCCGAGTACGTCGCGGAGCGGGTGGTCGGGGTGGCCCTGATCGGCACATCCGCCGGCCGGCTCAGCGAGGTCGCCTTCGGGCTGCCGTCCATGGGTGTCAAGGCCTTCCACTGGCTCGCGCCGGGCGTGCTCAAGGCGCTGGGCTGGCAGAGCGAGTTCGTCGAGCGCGGACGGCGGGCCACCGCCGATCTGTTCGCGGGGCTGATCAAGCGGTATTCGTTCGGGACGCCGGAGAAGGTGGACCCGGGCATCGCGCGGTTCGGCGAGCGGCTGATCGAGGCGACCCCGATCGATGTGGTCGCCGAGTTCTTCCCGGCGTTCGCGGTGCATGACAAGACCGAGGCGCTGGTCGCCTACGACGCGGTGCCCGCGCTGGTGCTCGCCGGGGAGAGTGATCTGATCACCCCGGCCGACCACAGCCGGGCGATCGTCGAGGTGCTGCCCGACGCGGAGCTGGTGTGCGTCCCCGGCGCCGGGCATCTGGTGATGCTGGAGCGGCCCGAGCTGGTCAATGAGCACCTGGTGTCCCTGGTGGAGCGGGCCGGCGCAGCGGCCCGCAGCTCCCGGCACGCCCGCGCCTGATCCCCCGGCCTGCCGGCCCCCGGCCCGGCAGGCCGCCAGTGCGGGGTGGTGGTCGGGAGAGGGGCAGGCCGTACCATTTGCGGCATGAGCACCACCGGCGCGATGGCGCACATTACCGTCAAGTCTCCCGAACAGATGCAGGAGTTGGGCCGCCGCCTGGCCCCGCTGCTGCGCCCCGGCGACCTGGTGCTGCTCACCGGTGAGCTGGGGGCCGGTAAGACGACGTTGACCCGCGGCCTGGGCGAGGGCCTGGGCGTGCGCGGCGCCGTCACCTCTCCCACCTTTGTCATCGCCCGGGTGCACCCCTCGCTGACCGGCGGTCCCGCGCTGGTGCACGTCGACGCGTACCGGCTCGGCGGCGGGCTGGACGAGATGGAGGACCTGGACCTCGATGTCTCGCTGCCGGAGTCGGTGGTGGTCGTGGAGTGGGGCGAGGGCAGGGTCGAGGAGCTGTCCGAGGACCGGCTGCATGTGGTCATCGGGCGCGCCGTGGGCGCGGACGCGCCGGGCGGGGACGCGCCGGGCGGGGAGGCCCTGGAGGCCGAGGTGGACGATGTGCGCGAGGTGACGGTCACCGGCCTGGGTGCGCGCTGGGCGGACGCCGGTCTGCCCACCCTGGAGACCTGCTGACGGCGGGCGGGTGGCCGCGGCGGCGGTTCCGTCCCGTCGTGGATCCGGCCGGGCGCCCGGTAGTTTCCGACAAGCCGTCGGTAAGATGTTGCGCACCGGGTACCGGGCGTGGTGACATGGGTGGAGACCCCAGTTAGGTGAGCCTAAGTAGCCAGCCTAGCTTCTGTCGGTTGCCCCAGGAGCCCCGGGAGGCGTCCATGTCGGCCCACCAGCCCTCCTCCTCGCCTTACGGGCGCGAGAGGACCCCCATCGCGGCGGGCGGGCGCGATGCGCGCGAGACGCCGACCATGAATGAACTGCTGGCGGCGTGCGCCGCGGCCAGCGCGGTCTCCACGCCCCCCGACGCCGCTGAGGAAGCCCGTCGGGACAAGCCCGCGGGGCCGGCGGACGAGCCGGAGACGGACGAGGAGCCCGAGCCCGGGGCGGCGTCCACCGGGGGCCGCGACGCGGCGTAGCCCGTAGGGGCGAAGGGCGGACCGTCCGGGAGCCGCGCGGTCAGGAGACCACGACGACCTTGGTGCCCCGCAGCGCGAAGTCCCACATCGCCTTGCCGTCGTCCCGCGACTCACGGATACCGCCGGTCTTCTTCGACGGGTCCGGGGTGGGCCGGGAGCCGTCGACGGCCGCACTGAAGCCGATCGTGACGTTGCCGACAGCGGCGAACCGCACCACATGCTCGATCGCTATCCCGTCCGAGCCCGTGACGCTGACCGCCCGCGAGCCGACCGCGTAGGTCCCCAGCGGCGGGCTGACCGTGCTCGGCGCGACCGTGAACGTACGCAGCGCCTTGCCCTGCGCGCCGACCAGCCAGACCCGCTTGGCATCGAGCGAGTAGACGATCCGCTGGCCCTTGCCGGACGCCGGGGGGACCGGGGCCGGAGCGGGGGCCTTTTCCTTCTTGCCGGCCTGGTCCGGGTGCTTCTTCGGAGTGCTGTGGTGGCTGTCCTTACGGGCCTGGGTGAGGGTGTCCGGGGCGGACGCCGCGGCCTGGTAGCCGAGCACTCCGACCACGACCACGGCCGCCGTGGTCAGCGCGGTGACGATCGTGCTGCTCTTAGCGGGCACCGCTGTGCCACCTTTCCTCCCGCTCCCCGCCACCGGCGGGGAGCCCCGGGCCTGGACGCCGGGCTGCTTGCTGCTGGACCACGGGGCGACGGTAGCACCGGGAACCGGAACCACCCGCCGAGCCGTAGTCTTAAGGACGTGCTGCTGCTAGCTCTTGACACCGCCACCCCCGCCGTCACCGTCGCGCTCCATGACGGCACCCGCGTCCTCGCCGAGTCCCGCAAGGTGGATGCGCGCCGGCACGGCGAGCTGCTGCTGCCCGCCGTCGACCGGGTGCTGGCCGAGGCCGGCCACAAGCTCGACGCGGTCAGCGACATCGTGGTCGGCGTGGGCCCGGGGCCGTATACGGGGCTGCGCGTCGGCCTGGTGACCGCCGCCACCTTCGGCGCCGCGCTCGGCGTACCCGTCCACGGCCTGTGCACCCTGGACGGCCTCGCCTACGCCTCCGGGCTGACCGAGCCCTTCGTCGTGGCCACCGACGCCCGCCGCAAGGAGGTCTACTGGGCGCGCTACGGCGATGCCCGCACGCGGCTGACCGAACCCGCCGTCGACCGCCCCGCGGACCTCGCCGACCAGGTGGCCGGCGTCCCGGCCGTGGGCGCGGGCGCGGTGCTCTACGACACGGTCTTCACCGGCGTACGGCGCGAGGCGCCCGAGCACCAGTCCGCCGCCGCGCTCGCCGCGCTGGCCGCCGGGAAGCTCGCGGCGGGCGAGGAGCTGCTGCCGCCCCAGCCGCTGTATCTGCGGCGCCCGGACGCCCAGGTCCCCGCCAACTACAAGGTGGTCACTCCCCGGTGAGTTCCCGCCCGTCGCCCGACCACCAGACCTCGGCGCCTCCCCCGGACGCTGTCCGGGGGGACCCGCAGCGCGGCGACGTCGCCCGGCCCGCGGCCGTGCTGCGCGAGATGCGCTGGTGGGACATAGCGCCGGTACTGGAGCTGGAGCGGGAGCTCTTCCCCGAGGACGCCTGGTCGCAGGGCATGTTCTGGTCCGAGCTGGCGCATGCGCGCGGACCGTACGCCACCCGCCGCTATCTCGTCGCCGAACTGGAGGTGCCGCCGCGCTGGGGGTCCCCCCGGACAGCGTCTGGGGGAGGCGCCGATGAGGGGCGGCGGTCGGGCGACGGGCGGGCCGGCCGGCTGGTGGGCTATGGCGGGCTGGCCGCCGTCGACGGCACCGGAGACATCCAGACCATCGCCACCGCCCGCGACCAGTGGGGCACCGGCCTCGGCGCCCGGCTGCTGACCGAACTCCTCGGCGCCGCAACGGACTTCGAATGCCATGAGGTGCTGCTGGAGGTACGGGTCGACAACCTCCGCGCCCAGCGCCTCTACGAGCGCTTCGGCTTCGAGCCGATCGGCTTCCGCCGCGGCTACTACCAGCCGGGCAATGTCGATGCCCTGGTGATGCGCCGCACCACCCAGACCTCCTCCGAAGCACCCTCCGTACAAGGAACTTGAGAACCATGGCTGACTCACGCGGTGGACCGCTCGTCCTCGGCATCGAGACCTCCTGCGACGAGACCGGTGTCGGCATCGTCCGCGGCCACACCCTCCTCGCCGACGCGGTCGCCTCCAGCGTCGACGAGCACGCCCGCTTCGGCGGCGTGGTGCCGGAGGTGGCCTCGCGCGCCCACCTGGAGGCGATGGTCCCCACCATCCAGCGCGCGCTGAAGGACGCCGGTGTCGCGGCCTCCGACCTGGACGGGATCGCGGTCACCGCGGGACCGGGCCTGGCCGGCGCGCTGCTGGTCGGCGTCTCGGCCGCCAAGGCGTACGCCTACGCCCTCGGCAAGCCGCTCTACGGCGTCAACCACCTCGCCTCGCACATCTGCGTCGACCAGCTGGAGCACGGCGCGCTGCCGGAGCCGACGATGGCCCTGCTGGTGTCCGGCGGCCACTCCTCCCTCCTGCTGGCCCCGGACATCACCTCCGACGTACGGCCGCTGGGCTCGACCATCGACGACGCGGCCGGTGAGGCGTTCGACAAGATCGCGCGGGTGCTGCACCTCGGCTTCCCGGGCGGCCCGGTCATCGACCGCTACGCCCGCGAGGGCAACCCCGACGCGATCCGCTTCCCGCGCGGCCTGACCGGCCCCCGCGACCCGGTCTACGACTTCTCCTTCTCCGGTCTGAAGACGGCGGTGGCCCGCTGGATCGAGGCCAAGCGGGCAGCCGGCGAGGAGGTGCCGGTGGCGGACGTCTCGGCGTCGTTCCAGGAGGCCGTGGTGGACGTGCTGACCCGTAAGGCCGTCCGGGCCTGCAAGGACAACGGTGTGGACCACCTGATGATCGGCGGCGGGGTCGCGGCCAACTCCCGGCTGCGGGCGATGGCCCAGCGCCGCTGCGAGGACGCCGGCATCACCCTGCGGGTGCCGCGCCCCAAGCTGTGCACCGACAACGGTGCGATGGTCGCCGCCCTGGGCGCGGAGATGGTGGCCCGCAACCGGCCGGCCTCCGCCTGGGACCTCTCCGCGGACTCGTCCCTGCCGGTCACCGAACCGCATGTGCCCGGTGAGGTCCCCGATGGCGCGCCCGCGCCGTCCGGCCACCACCACGGCCATGACCACGTCCACGAGGTGAGCAAGCACAACCTCTACTCGTGAGGCCCGGCGAGGGCTCGTTTTGTACTTCTGCGAGTCCTCGCCGCCGCCCCGGCCCGACGTCCGGCCCGAGGTCTTACCCTGACTTGCAGCACCGAGCGCGCACGTGACCTCACCGACCTGGCCTGAGCGGGTCCGTGGCCGGGTGCCCCAGCAGCATGCTCGGGGCGCCGGCGACCCGGGTGAGGAAGATCGTGCAGGAGTTGCGGCCGCCGCCGAGCTTCAGCTTCTTGCGCAGCTCCTCGGGCTCGACCGCGGAGCCCCGCTTCTTGATCACCGCGATACCCACCGCACGCTCCCGCAGCAGCGCCTTGAGCCGCTTGACGTGGAACGGCAGCACATCGGTGATCGCATAGGCGGTCGCGTACGGCGTTTCGGTCAGCCGGTCCGCGGTGATGTAGGCGATCGTCGGGTCGATCAGCCGCCCGTCGACCTGCTCGGCGACGTCCGCGACGAGATGGGCCCGGATCACCGCCCCGTCCGGCTCGTACAGCCAGTCGCCGACCGGGCCGACAGGAGGGTGCGCCGGGGCGTCTTCGGCCAGAGTGGCGGACGGATCCGGCAGCCCGGTGCCGAGCAGCGAGTCCCCGGCGGGAAGCAGGGTCGCGCGGCGGCCGCCGGGCACCGGGCGGGGCGCGCCGCCCGCACCCGTCCCGAACCACACCACGGCTTCCTTGACGTCGCCCCCGTCCGAGATCCACTCCGTCTCGGCGTCCTCGGGCAGCGCGTCGTGCGGCACCCCCGGCGCGATCTTCAGCGCCGCGACCGGCGCCCTGCGGGCCGCCTCGACGGCCCAGGACAGCGGCGGCGCATACGCCTCGGGGTCGAAGATCCGCCCACCCGTCGCCCGGCCACCGCCCCTCATCGAGGCGCTGCGCGCCGCCCCCTCTGCCCGCGCCTTGCTGCGCCGCGCCGGATCGACGAACACCGCGTCATACCCGGCGGTGTCCACCTCCGTCACATCCGCGCAGCGCACCTCGATCAGCTCCGCGAGCCCCAGCGCCTCGGCATTGGCCCGCGCCGCCGCACAGGCCAACGGATCACGGTCGACGGCCAGTACCCGGATCCCGGCCCGCGCCAGGGCGAGCGCGTCACCGCCGATGCCGCAGCACAGGTCGGCCAGCGTACGGACGCCCAGCGCGGCGAGGCGGGTGGCGCGGTGGGTGGCGACCGTGGCGCGGGTGGACTGCTCGACGCCGTTCGGCGTGAAGTACATCCGCCAGGCATCCGCCCCGAACTTCGCCGCCGCACGCTGCCGCAGCCGGGCCTGTCCGAGCGCGGCGGAAACCAGCGCCGCGGGGTGCTCCCGCCGCAGCCGGGTGGCTGCCGCCAGCTCATCCGCCGGGTCGTGGTCCCGCAACTCGGCAAGCAGCGCTTGCCCCTCCGGGGTGAGCAGCGCGGAAAAGGTGTCAAGGTGAGTCACGGTCTCATTGTCCTCCCACGTTTTTGGCTTTCCCGCCGTGGTTGTTGCTCGCCGTTTCGCCTGGCGGCGGGCCGGTCCGCTGCGCGGGGCGTGCCTCCCACGTGTTCGGCTTTCTCGCCGTTGCGCCTGGCGGCGGGCGGGTCCGCTGCGCGGGGCCTGCTTCCCACGTGTTCGGCTTTCTCGCCGTTGCGCCTGGCGGCGGGCGGGTCCGCTGCGCGGGGCTGTCGGGGTGCGGTGACGGGCCTCCGGGGGCTGGTGTGTGGACTGCTTCGCTTTACGTCCACACACCAGCCCCCTCCGGCCCGTCCCCTCCCGTTGGAGGGTGGGAAAAGGCCGGTGGGGGTGGCAGGTCGGTGGTCCGGTGCGCCGTGTGAATCAGAGGGAAACCGGCCCCTGAACGCTCGCCCCCAACCAACCTTTCCCCTTCCCACCCATGGGAGGGGACGGGCCGGAGGGGTAGGGGTGTGGGACGTAAAGCGAAGCAGTCCCACACCCCTACCCCGGAGGCCCGTCACCGGCACCCGACAGCCCCGCGC